>NZ_JBANAZ010000003.1:198631-271033 GCF_059803455.1 Bradyrhizobium sp. UFLA05-108
GCCAGCCACCACCCCAGCCTCCGTGCCAGCCACCACCCCAGCGAACTTGTACCGTATTCTCAGTCGATTTCGCTAATCCGGAAAGGGACGACAGCGGTGCAGCAGAAGCGGGCGCGCTGACCAACGATATCGTGCCGGCGACAAAGAGCGCGGCTGCTGTCTTGACGATGCTCATGGATCACCTCCACTCGTAAAAGACAAAGGCGTGACCAACAACCCTGCAAAACGCCCCGGGTTCCTTATGGTCGTTGCCAGTCACAAGCCTGCTGCCCCTGCCGATGGACTTCTGCTTCTCGTGGGTGTGGAGAAATGGCGTTCGAAAGATACGCCATCGAATATAGCGCTGACCGATCTCGTCTTTCGTGTCGGCGGCAGCGCCACCGAGCAGTGAACGCGAATTCGCGGGTTGCGCTCGCGTTGCGCGGAGCGGTTTGTAATGTCCCGTAGCGCGTGGAATTTGCTGCAAGCGTGAAGTGGGGCGCCACGTATCGGTTCGAAGAGCGACGCCAATACGCCTGCCTGTCGATTTGCGGAAAATGGCGATCCCGGCAGGGCTCGAACCTGCAACCCGCGGAGTAGAAATCCGCTACTCTATCCAGTTGAGCTACGGGACCGTCTGGACGGCCCCGGGGATGGGGCCCGGCGACGTCTTTAGCACGCCAAATATGAAAAATCCGCGCGTCCGCCAAGCCCGGATCGAACCGTTTTCCTCAGCCGAGCGACAAAGCGAAGCGATGGACGTTTATTGTCCCGGGTCTGCGACAGCGACGCTTGAGATGTTGCGCCCGCGTCCGGGACGGGTCCACCGGCTAATTTTGTCCGGTGCTGCCACAGGCTGAGGCGGCGCCAGGGGCGGCACTTGGATTTGCTTGCCAATGGCGCATGCGACGTTCTGCTATTCTGGTTCCATCGCCTTGAGTCTGTCACCTTTCCGCGCATTTCATCGCCTACGCGGCGCTCGTCCGCGCTCCCGGGAGTCCATCATGATCGGTTTGATTCGCGCCGTCACAATCTGCGCAGCGCTGGCGCTCGGCCTGGTATCGGCGCAGGCCGCCGACAAGGCGTTCAAGCGCGACGATCTCGCGGATGCCGCGATCAAGCTGGAAGCCCAGATCAAGAGCGAGGCCGGGCCGGTCGCCAAGACCAACGCGACCCTGCGCACCGACGCGGATGCCGCCTTCAGGCGCAACGACGGCCGCAGCGGCCTTTCGATCCTCGGCCAGATCGCCGCCACCACGCCGGAGGATGCCGGCAACTGGCTGCGCATTGCCCGTGTCATCTTCCAGATCACCCCGAAGAGCTCGAGCGAGCAGACTTTCCTGCTCGAGCGCGCCTCGACCGCCGCCTACATCGCCTACATGCGCGCCGGCAATCCGGGCGAGGAGGCTGACGCGCTCGCGATGCTCGGCAGGTCGCTCGCCGAGCGGCATTTGTTCCGGCCGGCGCTGGATGCGCTGCGGCTGTCGCTCGACATGCGGGAGGTCGCCGACGTCCGCGGCCAATATGAGAAGCTGCGGGACGAGCATGGCTTCCGGCTGCTCGACTACACCGTCGATTCCGACTCGGCGGGCCCGCGCGCCTGCTTCCAGTTCTCCGAGGAGCTTGCCAAGCGCACCGACTTCGCGCCGTTCCTGGCGCTCGCGGGGCAGGACAAGCCGGCGCTGTCGGCCGAGGGTAAGCAGCTCTGCGTCGACGGCCTGAAGCACGGCGAGCGCTACAACATCAACCTGCGCGCCGGTCTGCCTTCAACCGTGAAGGAGGGGCTGCCGAAATCGGCCGAGTTCAACATCTATGTGCGCGACCGCAAGCCGTTCGTGCGCTTCACCAGCCGTGCCTACGTGCTGCCGCGCACCGGCCAGCGCGGCATTCCCGTGGTCAGCGTCAATACGCCGGCGGTCAACATCAACGTGTTCCGGATCGGCGACCGCAACCTGATCAACACGGTTGTCGACAGCGACTTTCAGAAGACGCTGTCGCGTTACCAGCTCTCCGATCTCGGTGGCGAGCGCGGCGTGAAGGTGTGGTCCGGCGAACTCGCGACCGCGACGACGCTGAACCAGGACGTCACCACCGCATTCCCGGTCGACCAGGCACTCGGCGATCTCCAGCCCGGCGTGTACGTGATGACGGCCGCGGCCAAGGGGCCGGGCAGCGACGACGATTCCCAGCTCGCGACGCAATGGTTCATCGTTTCGGATCTCGGCGTCACCGCCTATTCCGGCAACGACGGCATCCACGTCTTCGTCAACTCGCTGGCGTCGACCGATCCGGTCGGCAAGGCCGAGGTGAGGCTGGTTGCCCGCAACAACGAAATTCTGGCGACTCGCAAAACGGACGATGCCGGCCATGTGCTGTTCGAGGCAGGGCTGGCGCGCGGCGAGGGCGGGCTGTCGCCGGCGCTGCTCACGGTCAGCGGCGAGAAGACCGACTATGCCTTCCTGAGCCTGAAGACCAGCGCCTTCGATCTCACCGACCGCGGTGTTGCGGGACGCGCGGTGCCGGCCGGCGCCGACGCCTTCGTCTATGCCGAGCGCGGCGTCTATCGCTCCAACGAGACCGTGTATCTCACGGCGCTCCTGCGCGACGGGCAGGGCAATGCCGTCACTGGCGGGCCGCTGACGCTGGTGATCGAGCGTCCCGACGGCGTCGAATTCCGCCGCGCCGTGCTGTCGGACCAGGGGGCCGGCGGCCGCACGCTCTCCTTGCCGCTCAACTCGGCGGTGCCGACCGGCACTTGGCGGGTGCGCGCCTTCACCGATCCGAAGGGCTCGTCGGTCGGCGAGACCACCTTCATGGTCGAGGATTACGTCCCGGACAGAATCGAGTTCGATCTCACGTCCAAGGACAAGCTGATCAAGGCCAATGCTCCGGTCGAACTGAAGGTCGACGGCCATTTCCTCTATGGCGCGCCGGCCTCGGGCCTCCAGCTCGAAGGCGACATGCTGGTTGCGCCCGCCGACGAGCGGCCGGGCTTCGCCGGCTACCAGTTCGGCGTCGCCGACGAGGAGACCACCAGCAACGAGCGCACGCCGCTGGAGAATTTGCCGGAGGCCGACGCCAATGGCGTAGCGACTTTCCCGGTCACGTTGGACAAGCAGCCGTCATCGACGCGGCCGCAGGAGGCGCAGATCTTCGTCCGCATGGCGGAGACGGGCGGCCGCGCCGTCGAGCGCAAGATCGTGCTGCCGGTCGCACCCGCGGCCGCGATGCTCGGCGTCAAGCCGCTGTTCGGCGACAGGAACGTTGCCGAAGGCGACAAGGCCGAGTTCGACGTGGTGTTCGTCTCGCCTGAGGGCAAGACGCATCTCCGCGACGGCCTGCGCTACGAGCTCCTGAAGATGGAGTCGCGCTACCAGTGGTATCGCCAGAACAATTATTGGGAGTACGAGCCGGTCAAGTCGACCTCGCGCGTCGCTGACGGCGATCTCACCATTGCCGCCGACAAGCCGTCGCGCATTTCGCTCAACCCGCAGCCCGGCCGCTACCGGCTGGACGTGAAGTCTACCGATGCGGATGGTCCGGTGACGTCGGTGCAGTTCGATGTCGGCTGGTATTCGGACGGCAGCGCCGACACGCCCGACCTTTTGGAAACCTCGATCGACAAGCCGCAATACGCCTCCGGCGACACCATGACGGTGTCGGTGAACGTGCGTAGCGCCGGCAAGCTCACCATCAACGTGCTCGGTGACCGCCTGCTGACCACGCAGACCGTCGACGTCAAGGAAGGCACCGCGCAGGTGAAGATCCCCGTCGGCAACGACTGGGGCACCGGCGCCTATGTCGTGGCGACGCTCCGCCGGCCCCTCGATGCGGCGGCCCAGCGCATGCCGGGCCGGGCGATTGGTCTCAAATGGTTCGGCATCGACAAGCAGACGCGCACGCTCGCCGTGAAGCTGACGCCGCCGGCACCGATCCGGCCGAATGCGGCGCTGAAAATCCCGGTGAAGCTCGACGGACTCAATCCGGGCGAGGACGCCAAGATCGTCATCGCGGCAGTCGATGTCGGCATTCTCAACCTTACCAACTACAAGCCGCCGGCGCCGGATGATTATTATCTCGGCCAGCGCCGCCTGACCGCCGAGATCCGCGATCTCTATGGCCAGCTTATCGACGGCATGTCGGGCACGCGCGGCCAGATTAAGTCCGGCGGCGACGCGGGTGCTGCCGAGCTCCAGGGCTCGCCGCCCACACAAAAGCCGCTCGCGCTCTATTCCGGCATCCTCACGGTTGCCGCGGACGGCACCGCGGAGGTGAGCTTCGACATTCCTGAGTTCGCCGGCACCGCGCGCGTCATGGCGGTGGCGTGGACCGCCACCAAGCTTGGCCGCGCCAATACCGACGTCGTGATCCGCGATCCCGTGGTGCTGACGGCGACGCTGCCGCGCTTCCTGCTCAATGGCGACCACGGCACGGTCAATCTCGAGATCGACAATGTCGAGGGGCAGGCCGGCGACTACACGATCAATGTGAAGACCGCTGGCCCGGTCAAGATGACCGGCAATCCCGCGACCACGGTCAGGCTCGCCGCCAAGCAGCGCAACTCGTTCTCGCTTGCGCTCGATGCAACCGCGGCGGGGCAGGCGACGCTCGATGTCGACATCAAGGGGCCGAACGGGCTTGCGCTCGCGCGGCACTATGCGCTCGACGTCAAGGCGGCGACGCAGGTGCTGGCGCGCCGCTCGATCCGCACGCTGGCGAAGGGCGAGAGCCTGACGCTGACCTCGGACATGTTCTCCGACCTCGTGCCGGGTACCGGCAGCGTCTCGGTCTCGGCGAGCCTGTCGACCGCGCTCGACGCCGCGACGATCCTCAAGGCGCTCGATCGCTATCCCTATGGCTGCTCGGAGCAGATCACGAGCCGCGCCATGCCGCTGCTTTACGTCAACGAGCTCGCGGCCGGTGCGCATCTTGCCATGGACACCGAGGTCGACCAGCGCATCCGCGATGCAATCGAGCGGCTGCTGGCCCGCCAGGGCTCGAACGGCTCGTTCGGCCTGTGGTCAGCAGGCGGCGACGACGCCTGGCTCGATGCCTATGTGACTGACTTCCTCAGCCGCGCCCCGTGAAAAAGGCTTTGTGGTGCCGGACGTGCTGTTCAAGAACGCGCTCGACCGCATCCGCAACTCGGTGGTGAATGCCAACGAGCCGGAGAAGGACGGCGGCCGTGATCTCGCCTACGGCCTCTACGTGCTCGCGCGCAACGGCGCAGCTCCGATCGGCGATCTCCGCTATCTCGCCGATACCAAGCTGAACAATCTGGCGACGCCGATTGCGAAATCGCAGCTTGCGGCAGCGCTCGCTCTGGTCGGTGACCGCAACCGTGCGGAGCGGGTCTACGGCGCAGCGCTCGACTCGCTCGCGCCAAAGCCCGTGCTGGAGTTCGGCCGCAGTGATTACGGCTCGCAGCTCCGCGATGCCGCAGCATTGGTTTCGCTCGCCGGCGAAGGCAACGCGCCGAAGGCGACGTTGACGCAAGCGGTGTCGCGGGTCGAGACCGCACGCGGACTGACACCCTACACCTCGACACAGGAGAATGCGTGGCTGGTGCTGGCGGCGCGGGCGCTGGCGAAGGAAAGCCTGTCGCTCGATGTCGATGGCCAGGGCGTCAAGACCGCGCTGTACCGCAGCTACAAGGCGGCGACGCTGGAGGGCAAGCCGCTGAAGATCACCAACACGGGTGATGCTCCGATACAGGCCGTGGTCTCGGTGTCGGGTTCGCCGGTTACGCCGGAGCCAGCCGCTTCGGCCGGGTTCAAGATCGAGCGCAACTACTTCACGCTCGACGGCAAGCCCGCCGACATCAGCAAGGTCAAGCAGAACGATCGCTTCGCCGTGGTGTTGAAGATCACCGAGGCCAAGCCTGAGTACGGTCACATCATGGTGTCCGACTATCTGCCGGCGGGCCTCGAGATCGACAATCCAAAGCTGGTGTCGTCGGGCGACAGCGGCACGCTGGACTGGATCGAGGACGGAGTGGAGCCCGAGGATACCGAGTTCCGCGACGACCGCTTCACCGCCGCAGTCGACCGGGCCTCGGACGCCAAGTCGGTCTTTACCGTCGCCTATGTCGTGCGCGCGGTCTCGCCCGGCAAATACGTGCTGCCGCAGGCCTATGTCGAGGACATGTACAATCCCTCGCGCTACGGCCGGACGGGGACGGGGTCGGTCGAGGTGCGAGCGGCGAAGTGAGATGGGCTCGAACCTGAGCTAGTTCGTATGAGCGAAGCCGCGCAACAAACTCCATCGTCATGCCCTGGCTTGACCCGGGCATCCACGGCCACGCGTGCGGTGGGTGACGACGTGGATGGCCGGGTCAAGCCCGGCCATGACGGCGCGAGGGGAGGCGTCGCACGTATCCTCTCGATAGCCGCGTTTGCGCTTGTCGTTGCAATCGGTGCATTCGTGGCCTGGGTGTATTCCCTCGGCCCGCTGCCGCTCGACGAGGCGCGCGCAGTTTCCACCACCATCGTCGATCGCAACGGCAAGCTCCTGCGCGCCTACGCCATGGCCGACGGGCGCTGGCGGTTGCCGGCCGAGACCAAAGCGAACGTCGATCCGACTTACGTGAAGCTGCTGCTCGCCTATGAGGACCAGCGCTTCTACGCGCATGACGGCGTCGATCCGCTCGCACTGGGGCGCGCCGCGATCCAGCTTGCGACGCGCGGTCATATCGTCTCGGGCGGATCGACCATCACGATGCAGCTCGCTCGGCTGATGGAGCCGCGGCGGCAGCGCTCGCTCCACGCAAAGCTGCGGCAGATCGTGCGCGCGATCGAGCTGGAGCGCAGCCTGAGCAAGGACCAGATCCTCGATCTCTACCTTACACTCGCGCCCTATGGCGGCAATCTCGAGGGTATTCGTGCCGCATCCATCGCCTATCTCGGCAAGGAGCCGAAGCGGCTGTCGCTCGCGGAAGCCGCGCTTCTGGTCGCGTTGCCGCAATCGCCGGAAACACGCCGGCTCGATCGCTATCCCGAGGCGGCGCGCAAGGCGCGCGACCGCGTGCTGGACCGCATGGTCGAGGAGCATCAGATCAGCGCCGATGACGCCAAGCAAGCGAAGGCCGTACCCGTGCCGAAGCTGCGCAAGCCGATGCCGATCCTGGCGCCGCATGCGTCCGATACAGCGCTTTCAACCGTCAAGGACGCGCCGGTCATCAAGCTGACGCTGGACGCCAATCTCCAGAAGGTGCTGGAGCCGCTCGCACGCGACCGCGCCATCGCGTTGGGTCCGAACATTTCGGTCGGCATCATCGTCGTCGACAATGAGAGCGGCGACGTGCTGGCACGCGTCGGCTCCGCCGATTATTTCGACGAGAGCCGGGCAGGGCAGGTCGACATGACCCGCGCATTGCGCTCGCCGGGCTCGACGCTGAAGCCGTTCATCTATGGCCTCGCGTTCGAGGACGGCTTCGTCCATCCCGACAGCCTGATCGACGATCGCCCGGTCCGCTTCGGCTCCTACGCGCCGGAAAATTTCGACATGACTTTCCAGGGCACTGTGCCGGTGAAGAAGGCGCTGCAGATGTCGCTGAACGTACCGGCGATCGTGCTGCTCGACCGGGTCGGCTCCAGCCGCATGGCCTCGCGGCTGCGGCAGGCCGGCGGCAATCTGGTGCTCCCCAAGGACGAAGCGCCGGGTCTAGCCATGGGCCTCGGCGGTGTCGGCGTCACGCTCCAGGATCTTGCGCAGCTCTATGCGGGCCTCGCCAGGCTCGGAACCACGCGCCCGCTGCGCGAAATCATGACCGACAGGGACGTGCGCGAGCCATTGCGGCTGCTTGACCAGGTCGCGGCCTGGCAGGTCGGCAACGTGCTTCTCGGTACGCCGCCACCCGAAAACGCCGCCCACAACCGCATCGCCTTCAAGACCGGGACCTCCTACGGCTATCGTGATGCCTGGTCGGTCGGCTTCGATGGCCGCATGACCATCGCCGTCTGGGTCGGCCGTCCCGACGGCGCGCCGGTTCCCGGTCTGATCGGCCGCGCGGCAGCAGCGCCCATCCTGTTCGATGCCTTCGCCCGGAGCGGAAAGTTGCCGGTCCCGCTGCCCAAGCCGCCGAAGGGAACCCTCCTCGTCAGTAACGCCAAGCTGCCGTTGCCTCTGCGGCGGTTCCGTCCTGTAGGGGAACTCGTGCGCGCTGGCGGCGAGCAGGCTCCCCACATCCAGTTTCCCCTGAATGGTTCCCGGATCGACGTCGACCGCTCGGCCGGCAGCGAGGCTGCCACCATGCCCGTGAAGGTCGCCGGCGGCGTTCTGCCCATGACGATACTGGTCAACGGCACCGCGCTCGGCGAGATCGACGGACGGCGCCAGAGGCTGATCGATCCGCCCGGCCCGGGCTTTGCGCGGCTGACCGTGATCGACGCCACGGGCGCCGCCGACACAGTCGTCATTCGAATTCAATGAGCCCGGCTTAAGCGGTTGTAGGGGCGGTGGTTTCAGCGTATGCGGAACCAATGGTCGAGACCTTTGCCCGCCCCCGTTTCGGAGAGCCCCGCGAGCCGAAAACCCCCGTAAATCCGGGCAACCGGTTCGTGCGCGTGATCGATGCCGTCACCGGCAGCCACGCCCGCGCAATCGGCTTCCTGGTGCTGTGCGCGCTGCTTCTGCTCTTGCCCGGCTTCTTCACGATTCCGCCGGTCGATCGCGACGAGGCGCGCTTTGCGCAGGCGACCAAGCAGATGGTCGAGACCGGCGATTACGTCGACATCCGCTTCCAGGACGACGTCCGCTACAAGAAGCCGGTCGGCATCTACTGGCTGCAGGCAGCCGCCGTTCATACCGCGTCCGCGCTCGGCCTGCCGCGCGCCCAATTGCGCATCTGGGTCTACCGCGTGCCGTCGCTGGTCGGCGCGATCGGTGCGGTGCTGATGACCTATTGGACCGCGCTCGGCTTCGTCACGCGCCGCGCCGCCGTGCTTGCGGCGCTGGTCATGTGCGCGTCCGTGCTGCTCGGCGTCGAGGCGCGGCTTGCCAAGACCGATGCGGTGCTGCTCTTCACCGTGGTTGCGGCCATGGGCGCGATGGCACGGGTTTACCTCGCCTGGCAGCGCGGCGAGGACGAGGCGCATCCGCCGTGGAGCTATCCCGCGATCTTCTGGACCGCAATCGCCGCCGGCATCCTGATCAAGGGGCCGCTGATCCTGATGTTCGCCGCGCTCACCATCATCGTGCTGGCGATCCAGGACCGCGACGCGTCCTGGCTGTGGCGGCTGCGCCCGCTCTGGGGCCTGATGTGGGTGCTGGTGCTGGTGCTGCCCTGGTTCATCGCGATCTTCTGGCGTGCAGGCGATGCCTTCTTCGCCGATTCCGTCGGCGGCGACATGCTGAGCAAGCTTGGCGCCCAGGAATCCCATGGCGCGCCGCCCGGACTCTATCTGGTCCTGTTCTGGATCACCTTCTGGCCGGGCGCGCCGCTCGCGGCGATGGCGGCGCCGGCGGTGTGGCGGGCCCGGCGCGAGCCGGGTGCACAATATCTGCTGGCGTGGCTGATCCCGTCCTGGATCGTGTTCGAAGCGGTGCTGACCAAGCTGCCGCACTACGTGCTGCCGCTCTATCCGGCGATCGCGATCCTCACGGCCGGGGCCGTGGAGCGGCGCGTGCTGTCGCGCTCCTGGCTGATGCGCGGCTCGGCCTGGTGGTTCGCCATCCCGGCGCTCGGCTCGATCATGGCGGTCGTCGGTGCGGTCATGCTGACGCGCCAGCCGGCTTTCGCGGCATGGCCCTTCATCGCGGCGTCGCTGATCTTCGGCCTGTTCGCCTGGTGGCTCTACGACAACAACCGCGCCGAACGCTCGCTACTCAATGCACTGGTTGCGGCGCTGATGCTGGCGGTCGTGGTCTGGGGCCTGGTCCTGCCGTCGCTGACGCCGCTGTTTCCGAGCGTCGAGATCGCGCGCGAATTGCGCAACGTGCGCTGCGTCGGCCCGAAGGCGGCCTCTGCCGGCTATCACGAGCCGAGCCTCGTCTTCCTAACGGGAACGTCGACCCTCCTGACCGATGGCTCGGGTGCTGCCGACTTCCTCAAGCAGGGCAACTGCCGCTTTGCGTTCGTCGAGCAGCGTTCCGAGCGCAGCTTCGTCCAGCGTGCCGAGGCGATCGGGCTTCGTTACCGCGTTGGCTCGCGCATCGACGGCTACAACTTCTCGCAGGGGCGCGCGATCTCGATTGCGATCTTCCGTTCGGAAGGGTCCGAGTAAGATGTCCGCCGACGTCGCACATCGCCCGAGCTACGGCGCGCAATTGCTGACGGTCTCGGGCCGCGCACTGGCACAACTCGTCCGTGCTCCCTCGCATTCGCGGCGCGCCGAAGCGGCGCGCCGGCTGGCGCTGCATTCACTCTGGCTGAGTGCGGCCGGCGCGGCCCTGATCATCGCGCTGATGGTCGTGTTCGACATGAGCGAGATCCAGATGATGCCGGCGCGCGGCACGCCCGGCCTGTGGCCGATCAAGATCCTCACCGATTTCGGCAAGGACGAGTATGTGCTGACGGCGCTCGCCGCCGCACTCGTGACTGTGGCACTGATTGCGGCCGGCCGGCACGGCACCTCGCGTGCGCTGCTGCTCGGCTTCGGCACGCGGTTGCAATTCATCTTCTTTTCCGTGCTCTTCTCGGTGCTGGTCGTCGAGGTCCTGAAATACGTCATTGGCCGCGGCCGGCCCTTCGTCGGCGGCAAGGCGAACGCGTTCAATTTCATTCCCTTCAGTGGAACGGAAGCCCATGCCAGCCTGCCTTCCGGCCATGCGGTGACCGCGTTCGCATTGGCCTTTGCCGTCAGCGCAGTGTGGCCGCGCCTGCGCGTGTTCATGTTCACCTATGCCATCGTCATCTTGCTGACGCGGCTGGTCCTGCTGGCCCATCATCCGAGCGACGTCGTGGCCGGCGCTCTGGTCGGCATCGTCGGCACCATGGCGGTACGCTACTGGTTTGCGGCACGCCGGCTCGGCTTTGCCATCAGCAGCGACGGGGTGATCGTGGCGCTTCCAGGGCCGGTATTCGCACGCCTCAAAAGGGTTGCCCGCGGGGCATCCGCCCCATAAAAGCGGCTGCCTGCTGACCGGACCGGTTCCCGCCGCGGGCCCATTCCAACCACGAGCATCGATTTGTCGTTCCAGCCCTCGGTTTCCATCGTCGTCCCCGTGCGCAATGAGGCGGACAACATCGCGCCTCTGATCGAGGAGATCGGCGCTGCGCTCGATGGCCGCTGGGCCTATGAGATCGTCTACGTCAATGACGGCTCGACCGATGCGACCGGCGAGCGGCTGTCGGCCATCATGAAGCAGCGGGGCAATCTGCGTCAGCTCCGCCATGCCAGGTCAACCGGACAGTCGGCGGCCGTACGCAGCGGTGTACGAGCGGCACGTGGGGCGATCGTGGCCACGCTCGATGGCGACGGCCAGAACAATCCGGCCTTCCTGCCGGACCTGATCGCAGCGGTCGAGAAAAGCGATCGCATCGGCCTCGTCGCCGGCCAGCGGGTCGGGCGCAAGGACACCGGCTTCAAGAAGTTGCAGTCGCGCATCGCCAACGGCGTGCGCGGCACGATCCTGAAGGACGGCACGCGCGACACCGGATGCGGCCTGAAGGTCTTCCGCCGCGAGGTGTTTCTGATGCTGCCCTATTTCGACGGGCTGCATCGCTTCCTGCCTGCGCTGGTGCGCCGCGAGGGTTTCGAGATCGCCTATGTCGACGTGATCGACCGGCCGCGCCGCGCAGGCGTATCAAACTACGGCTTCTTCGACCGGCTATGGATCGGGATCATGGATCTCGCCGGCGTGTGGTGGTTGATCCGGCGCAAGAAGCCGACGCCAGAAGTCAGCGAGGTGAAGGCATGATCATCCAATACGGCCAGGCGCTGAGCAACTATCTCTACGACGTCTTCGTCGCCAAGTTCGACTTCTGGCTCGCATTCGGCCTGGTCGCGCAGCTCTTCTTCACGGCGCGCTTTCTCGTGCAATGGATCGCGAGCGAGCGTGCCGGAAACAGCGTGGTGCCGATGGCCTTCTGGTTCTGCTCCATGGGCGGCGGGCTGATGACGCTGGTTTATGGCGTCGTGAAGCGCGAGCCGGTCATCATCCTCGGACAGGCGCTGGCGACCATCATCTACGTCCGCAACATCATGCTGATCTGGAAGAACCGCGGCAGCGCCTCGAAGACGCTGGATCGCTGATCCCTGTCCGGGCCAGGGCTTTTGGCCCGTCCGACCAAAATGTCGAAAACAACCCCATGCAAAGTAAGACTGGCGATCGCCGGTCCTAAACGCCAGGCATCCGGTAGATAAGGCGTATCGAACAAATTGGAGTTGACGCAGAGCCGGGCAGGGCGGCCGCCTCCGCCTCGTTTCTGCGGTAGGGCCCGCCCTCGCGCAGGCGATCGAGATGCCGCTGCTCTCGGGCGCATGGATAGACTCATTTCAGCGAGCAGCGATTTCCGCCGTGGCACTTTTATGGGTTGAGCGCCTTCTGGTGCCTGGCTTTCCGGCGCTTGATCACGTCAGGATAGAGCGAGCACAGCGTCACGACCACAATCGCAAAGCTGGCCGCCGCGCCGCCCTGCTTGTCGATCAGATATCCAAAGAGAGGCGCAACGAGCGAAAATGATCCATCTCCCGCCATGGATGCGACAGACATCGCCGTAGCGCGGCTGTCTGATGATTCAGCATACCGGTTGATCAGTATGCGCATGATCGGATCGGAGATGCCTTGGGCGACCGCGTGGAGCGCAAGCCCTATGGAGACGATGACGATGCCAACCTTGCCTTCGGATGCAAAGGAGAGGCTCATGATGGCGAAGGCGGCCACGATCAGCGCGGTTTGCGTATGCAGCAGGCCGAAGACGCGACAGATGCGCTCGACGAAGAACGAGGCGACGAGCGAAATGAACAGGAGTGCCGTGAAGCATGTGCCGATCCATTCCAACGGCAGATGGTGCAAATCCGAGAAGGGCTGAAACGCCCAGAAACCGGCCTTTACGCCGATCGTGATAATCGCGAATTGCAGCAGGACCCGCCGATATTCGGCGTTGCGTCGGACCAGCGCGACCGCGGACACGACAACGGTCTTAAGCGCCGTGCTTCTGCGGCCACCTTCCTTGAGGAACAGGGCTGCTACGGGCGCGGAAATGAAGATTGCGATGGACGTGAGAATGAATGTGCTGCCCATCGTGTACCAGGTTGCGAAGACCGACCCGAAGGCCGAAGCAACACCGCGCGCGATGTTCCGCATGCCCCATCCGATGGACTCGACCCGCTCATATTCTTCGGTCTTTGCAAGGGCCTTATACTCGTCGTACACAAGAGCGGAGTCGGTGCCGGACGCCATCGACATCGAGAGGCCCAGGCCAGCCTCGAAGAGCATCATCTGCCAGTACTGATCGCAAAGTCCGAGACCAAGATAGCAGGATGCGGCCACCAGCGAGCCAAGGACCAGCGTGAGCTTCCGGCCGATACTGTCTGCAAAGACACCGCACGGCACTTCGAAACCAGCTTTGGCGATATAGTAGAAGCTCTCCAATGAGAGAGCCGTTGCGAGTGAGAAGCCCAGGCTCTGGAAGTACAAGACGCTAAAGGCCACGTGAAAGTAGCTGTTGCGCGAGAACCGGAAGACGATGAAGGCTAACCCGAACGGCTCTACCCTCATTGAGCGGCCCTTCCGAGCATTCGAATACCCGTCGCATAGATGGAGGCCCAGGTCGGCAGGTCCGGCACGACGGTCTGAGATCTCAGCCATCCGAAACACGAGTTCGCGGCATAAAGGTAGAACCTGACACGCCAGTTTCCGCGCAGCGCAGCAGCCGGCAGCATCTGTGCAACACTTTCTTCCGCCGCCTCGATCCCGGCCTCCGTCGAGGCGAAGTAGCGGTCGTCCAGGTCCATGACAAGCTGGGAGCCGGAGAGTGACAGCGCGTAAACGGGGGCGGCGCTTTTGCTTTCCTTCTTGATGAGGATCGGCGAAAGGCCAGCTATGCTGTGCAGCACGTTGGCGGCATCGTAAAGCGGCGATCCATGGAAAGCCACGTGCGGTGCCTTTCCTTCCCAGCTCGCCCTCGGATCTATGAGTAGGAAGCCCTCGTGTTGCTGCGAGGGGATAATATTCCGCAATTGTAAATCGCCGTGAATGAAGGAGGACGGAGCCGCATCGTCTGTCATGCGGCTCACGGCCGTATCCAGCATCGTGAGCGGCGCAGCGAAGGTACGTCCGTTGATGATCACGCGGCTCGCGACGATGTCCGAAAGAGGGGGAAGGCCCACAATCCGCCCGGCATTGATGCGCATGGCCTCGTTGTCGGTCAGGAGTGCGGTGGTCCGTCCCGTGAGGTGATACTGATCGAGCCGCCAGGCCTCCGGCGTCAGTGTCTCCGAATAGATCGGGGCCATGCAGTTTGCAAAGCGATTGAGGGTACGTTCCCATCCTTCGACCAGTTCGCCCACACCATCGTAGAGATCATGTTCGATCGTCACGTCTTTGCCAGCTTCCATGGCGAACCACCCGACAGATCGTTCGACGGATCGGCAATACACCGCGGGAAAATCGATATGCGGTGCACTGCTCATGAATTTCCGGGCGGCTTCGAAGAAGTCCGTCTCCTCGCGCATTACATCGCTTGCGCCGATCTTGATGACGACCGACGGCTCTGCGCTAACGTAGAACAAGGCGAGGGAGCCCGTTCCACTCGTCAGCCGACGAAAAGTAGTCGCAAAGCCGCGGTTTCTCACCGATCCATTGGCCATGCATGAGTCCAGCGCTTGCTGGACCCACATGGTCATATCGGGGGGAGAAGCATGAAGGTGGCTGTTCATGGGAGGACTCTTTTAGTTACGCGTCGGGGCCAGCAGCTCACGCGGCGACGGCCGGGACTGCGCCGATCGCTTCCAGCGCGTCGAGGGCTGATGCGAGGGATTCGAGCTCGATCGTCAGCGGCGGCAGGAATTTCAGGACCTCATCGTTGGGCCCGCAGGTCTCCGCGATGACGCCACGACGATAGAGTCCCCGCGAGAGGTTCTGGGCGATGGCTGCGTCCGTGAAGGCGAGACCAGTGAAGAGCCCGCGCCCCCTGATCGAAGCCACGCCTGGTGGAAAGAGGGGGACGATTTTTTCGAGTCTGCTTCGGAGGAAGGCGGCCTTGCGGGCGATCCCGGTCGCGAAGCTGTCGTCGGTCCAATAGGCGTGGATCGCCGCCGTTGCGCCGACAAAGCCGAGATTGTTACCGCGGAACGTGCCATTGTGTTCGCCCGGTGCCCATTTATCGAGTTCGGGTTTGAGAAGGACGACCGCGAGCGGCGTCCCAAATCCACTGAGCGATTTGGACAGGGTTACGATGTCCGGCACGACGCCGGACTCCTCGAAGCTGAAGAATGTTCCGGTGCGCCCGCATCCGGCCTGAATATCGTTCACGATCAGGAGGGCTCCGACCTCCTTGGCGAGTTCGCTGATCTTCCGCAGCCATTCCGGCCGGCAATGCGAAAGACCGCCCTCTCCCTGAACGGTCTCCACGATGAAGGCGGCCGGTGCGTCCACGCCGCCGCCCTTGCACTGGCTGAGTTGTGAAGCCAGCGCCGCGGTGTCGATGTCCGTCCCCAAATAGCCGTCGTATGGCAGGAAGGTCGTATTTCCGAGCGGAACACCCGCACCGGCTCGCTTCGCCGGGTTTGCCGTTGCGGCCAACGCTCCGAGCGACATGCCATGATAGCCGTTCGTGAAGGCTACGACGTTGCGACGGCCCGTCACCTTCCGTGCGAGCTTCAGGGCAGCTTCGACCGCATTGGTGCCGGTGGGCCCAGGAAATTGTACCTTGTACCGGAGTCCCCGCGGAGCGAGGATCACCCGTTCAAAGGCCTCGAGGAAGCGTCCCTTCGCTTCGGTGTGCAAGTCGAGCGAATGCACGATTCCGCCGTCGCGAAGATACTGGATGACCGGCTCAACAATGGCCGGATTGTTGTGGCCGTAGTTCAGCGTTCCTGCCCCGGCGAGCAGGTCGATATATCTGTGGCCGGATCGATCCTCCAGCATGGCGCCCGTCGCCTTGCTGAACACCGTCGGGAAGTGCCGGCAATAGGATCGAACATTCGATTCCAGCTTCTCGAAGATCTCGGTGGTCATGCGTCCCCCTGAAAGACGTTGCTTAAGGTTCGTTTGGTGTCGCGAGCTGGTCGTCTCGCGCGTGCTGACGTTCGATGAGTCTCACTCGGCTGCTTGCTGGGCTTCGAGCAGATAGCCGCTGAGGGCGTCGTAGATGGTGCTCGATCGCATCGACAGCAGGCTGAAGGATCCCGCATCGCCAAAGCCGTGCGTCGACTCGCAAAGACCGTTCACGAACAGGGGCGGCAGGTCGTGGCGCCCAACCCCTTCAATTCGGAAATCACGGGCGACGTGAAGGGATCCGTCTTCGCGACGGCGCGCCTGTTCCGCTACCTCCCGCAAGAGGGGGTGGAAGAGTTCTCGTCCTTCACTCGCACCGAAATTCTTGTAACCGGTCGCGAGGATCACTCCGTCCACCGGCAGCGTGGTGAGGCCGCCCTGATTGCGCTCGCGTACCAAGAGCGTAATCGGCGCGGCATCACTGCGTGTTTCGGTGACTTCGCTGAAGGGATGCGTATGAATTCGAATCCGTCCGCTCACCTTCTGTTCGTAAAGCTTCAGATAGAGCGAGGAGATGACGTCGTGATCCGCCGATCCGTAATTGCTGCGCCATAGATCGACGCTTAGCGACCGTTGCACGCCCTCGGGCGCCGCATGGAAATAATCGACAAAGTCCGGGAAGTAGATGTGCTCGGTGAAGGGGCTTGTATCCTTCAGCTTGACGCCCTGTCCGCGCCAGATCAGGTGAAGCTGAACGTCCGGGTAGCGACCAAGCAGGTCGAGGGCGATCTCGATAGCGCTTTGGCTGGCGCCAACGATCGCAAGGCTCCTTGGGGCCGCCTCGAGTCCGATAGCATTGAGACCAAAGAGGTACTGGGAGGCATGAAAGATACGCTTATCGTTCACCTCGGCGAAGACGGGCGGCACCAAGGGCGATCGACCGGGCGCAAATGCGATCGTTCGAGCCAGGCGCGTTCTGCCATCGGCCGATCGGATTTGATAGAGATCGGCACCAAGCGACCGATCCACCTGGATCGATACAATTTCCTCGCCGTAGGAGACGACCTCGGCAAATTGCTCTGCGACCCAGCGGACATAGCCCGCGTACTCCGTGCGCGGCGGGAACGGCTGGTCGAGATTGAGGAAATCGAACAAGCGTCCGACGGACTCCAGATAGCTCAGGAAACCGTATCGGCTGCGTGGATTTCTGGGAGTGGCGAAATCCCGAAGCGGATTGTGCTGGATGTCGCTTCCCTCGAGAAGCATTCCCGGCTGCCAATTGGGCTCAAGAGATCGCTCGAGAAAAAGAACATTCCCTCGGAAATGCGCCTCCTTCATCATCACCGCCAGAGCGATGTTTGCGGGACCAAAGCCGATCCCAATGCAATCGTAGATATCGCGCATCATTGCCAGTGCACCTCAGCGGTTTGCGGACACAATCGATGAAAGTCTGTTCGTGGAAATCGCGCGGCGAGGGGCGGCTCACCTGTCCGGACGGCCGCCGGATCGTTTCATGCGCGATACCGGCCGGCCGCGGAGATGTTCGCTTGACCACGCGTGCGCCGCGCAGCTCGAACCGGGAGATACTTCTCTCAAGGCTGATCGCGGCGAAGGATCATTCTTCCAATGACGCTGCCCGGAAATCGCCAGTTCTCCGTTCGGGCTGAAGCGAGCCTTACGGCTCGGCCTGAAAGCGGCCGTATGAATTCCGTCGACGGCGTAGCGTCCATCGTCGAAAGATTGCGCGTAGCCCATCCGATGCCCCATCGCCTTGGTCTTCAAAATCTTCGGGAGCCACTGATTGGTCCGCACTGATCTTGCGTGACACTTTTGTGAATTAGTTGCGCCGAGGCAATTGACAATTTCTAATACACATTAGAAAAGCCAGCGCATGACCTTCGCGAACCTTCCACCCCTCAATGCCTTGCGCTATTTCGAAGCTGCGGCCCGCAGGAGGAGCTTCACGTCGGCGGCCGAAGAACTGCACATCACCCAGAGCGCGGTGAGCCAGCAGATCAGAAACCTGGAAAGTTTCATCGGAGCCGCTCTTTTCAAGCGCGGCACTGCGACGGTCGTATTGACCGACATCGGCAAGAAATATTTTGAAACTGTCAGCAAGGCGCTTGAGCGTATTGATACGGCGACGTCCAAAGCGAAGACAACGCAGCGAAGCAAGAAGATCGAGCAAATCTGCCTTAGCGTGTCGCCGTCATTCACGCATCTATGGCTCGTCAAGCGTCTCTATAAATTCCACCAGGACGTGAAAGACATCCAGTTGGCCCTGAATGTCACGCGGCACTACGTGGATTTCGAAGTCGAGAACGTGGATATGGCCATCCGTCACGGCGATGGTGAATGGCCCGGCCTTCATGCCGATCTTCTGATGAAGGACCGCATGGTGGCGGTCTGCAGTCCACGGCTCCTTCAGAAGCAGCGGGTGCCGAAGAGTCTGCCGGAGATTGCCAACTATCCCATCATCGAGGATCCCGTCTATCGGTACTGGGCCCGCTATGCCCGCCAAGTCGGCCATCAACTCGATCTGACCGACGCCGTCCAATACGATGACAGCGGGGTCATCGTCGAAGCCGCCATCAACGAGCAAGGTATCACGATGGCGCGTGCATCGCTCGCTTCCGCGGCTCTTGCGCGCGGCCAGCTCGTCAAGCTGTTCGACGCCGATTTTTCCGACGCACTCGGATATTACATCGTTTTTCCATCTGCCCATAAGATTCGTCGAAGCGTGACGCGTGTGAGCAAATGGTTGCGACTGGAAGCTTCGCGTGAGCGCACCATCTAGTTCCTTCCAGGTCGGACCCGCCTGAGCGCGTTAGCTATCTCGGATATCTTGCTAGCGCGGCAGAGCGGACGCCGCGCCAGAGACGAACAGGGCAGCCGCCTCGGCCTAGTTCCTGGGTAGGGCTCGCCGGCTACATCGAGCACGGGATGGGCCACCGAGCAGATATGCGAGTGAATGCAGCGCAAGTCGTGCAGGCGATCGAGATGCCGCTCGGCGTCGGCGAGTTAGGTGTTACGCGGCCTGGACATTTCCACCAGCAGTTTGCGCGCCTCGTTGGCATCGCCCGACATGAGCACATCGAAGGCGATGCACAGCGAGTCCATAGTCCGCTGGTAGAAGGTTGCCAACT
This sequence comes from Bradyrhizobium sp. UFLA05-108, assembly GCF_059803455.1. Taxonomy (NCBI): domain Bacteria; kingdom Pseudomonadati; phylum Pseudomonadota; class Alphaproteobacteria; order Hyphomicrobiales; family Nitrobacteraceae; genus Bradyrhizobium; species Bradyrhizobium sp. UFLA05-108. Next base: position 217,858 of record NZ_JBANAZ010000003.1, read on the forward strand.
GCAACGCGCCCGCATCACCCCTTTGTTGCGGTGCGTTTGTTAGGCGGGATGCCCAATTTCGAAGCTCAAATTGCCGCGTTGAAGGCAGCAAAGCCGCGATCGAGATCAGCCTTGAGGTCCTCGACGCTCTCGAGCCCGATATGCAGACGCAGCGTCGGACCGCCCGGGGCCCACTTCGTTGCCGTGCGATAACTGTCGCAGTCGAAGGGGATGGCGAGGCTCTCGAAGCCGCCCCAGGAATAGCCCATTCCGAACAGCTTGAGGCTATCGAGCATGGCATCGACTGCCTTCTGCGGCGCGGGCTTCAAGATGACGCTGAACAGGCCGGAGGCGCCGGTGAAGTCGCGCTTCCAGATCGCGTGGCCCGGATCTGTCTCGAGCGCGGGATGGAGCACGCGCGCAACCTCCGGCCGCGTGGCGAGCCAGCGCGCCACGTCGAGCCCCGAGCGATAGTGCTGTGCCAGCCGCACCGACAGCGTGCGCATGCCGCGCAGCGCGAGGAAAACGTCGTCGGGCCCCGCGCAGACGCCGAGCAGGCGGATGGCCTCGGTCACGAGCGGCCACGCCTTGGCATTTGCGGAGATGGTGCCGAACATGATGTCGGAATGGCCGCCGATATATTTGGTCGCGGCCTGCATGCTGATGTCGACGCCCTGGTCGAGCGAGCGATGATAGAGCGGCGTCGCCCAGGTGTTGTCGTCGATGACGAGCGCGTCGCGGGCGTGCGCGACCTCGGCGACCGCGCGAATGTCCGGCATCTCGAAGGACTGCGAGCCCGGCGCTTCCACCAGCACCGCGCGCGTATTGGGCTTGAACAGGGCTTCGATGCCTGCACCGATCAGCGGATCGAAATAGGTGGTCTCGATGGCGTAGCGCGCGAGCAGGCCGTTGCAGAAATTGCGCGTGGGCCGATAGACGTTGTCGCAGACGAGCAGGTGATCGCCCGCCTTCAGCACCGCGAGCAGGGTGGTGGTGATCGCAGCCAGGCCCGACGGCGCGATGCCGACGCCGGCGCAGTTCGGTCCCTCCAGCGCCATCAGCGTCTCCTGGAGCGCCTTGGTGGTGGGAGTGCCGTGGCGGCCATACTGGAACTCGCCGCGATGGGCGTGCAGGTCCTCGGCCGTCGGGTAGAGCACGGTCGAACCGTGCACGACCGGCGGATTGACAAAACCCTTCTGCGCCTTGGTGTCGCGGCCGGAGGTCACCAGCCGGGTGTCGGGATGTTGCGAGAAGGGCTTCGCGCCCGCAGAAGAATCCATGCGTGTGCTTTCAAAACTGGGATTGTCGGCGCGGAAAGTCCCCGCGCGGGACGGCGGATCGACCGCAACTGGTAATAACAGATCACAGAAGAGTCCCGTCAACCCCTTGACCCGGCTCGCCAGTCGTTCTGTGATGCGCAGGTGCTATTCTGTCGCCGCATGTTGAGGGGCTTGCCGCGACCTTCGATCCACCGCCCGAGGGACCATGCCTGACAGCCTGGCGTCCAACGGTTTCCGGCAGGGGATCAACGGGGTTGGCCCACAGCTTGCACGATGTTCAGCGAAAGACGTTCAGCGAAGGATGTTCAACGAACGTTCCCATACGCCATTGGATTAGAGACGACCGCACGTCGCCCCCAACACGATGCCCTTGAAAGGCTTCAGCCCATGAAACGCGTAACTCTGGTTCTCACCCTTGCTCTCGCCGCCGGCCTGTCCGCCCCGGCCGCCCAAGCGCAAACGCTCAAGACCATCAAGGACAGGGGCATGCTGTCCTGCGGCGTCAGCCAGGGCCTGCCGGGCTTCTCGTCGCCGGACGACAAGGGCAACTGGACCGGGCTCGACGTCGACCTCTGCCGCGCGGTCGCGGCGGCCGTCTTCAACGATCCGACGAAAGTCAAATACGTGCCGACGTCCGCCAAGGACCGTTTCACCGCGCTGCAATCCGGCGAGATCGATCTGCTCTCGCGCAACACCACCTGGACGATCTCGCGCGATACCTCGCTCGGCGCCAATTTCGCCGGCGTGAACTACTATGACGGCCAGGGCTTCATGGTGAAGAAGTCGCTCAAGGTGAATTCGGCGCTGGAACTCAACAGCGCCTCGGTCTGCGTCCAGACCGGTACGACCACCGAGCAAAATCTCGCCGACTACTTCAAGGCCAACAACATGAAGTACGAGGTGATCGCGTTCGCCACCAACGACGAGACGGTCAAGGCCTATGAATCCGGCCGCTGCGACGTCTTCACCACCGACCAGTCTGGCCTCTACGCCAACCGCCTGAAGCTTGCCAATCCCAACGACCACATGGTGCTCCCGGAAATCATCTCCAAGGAGCCGCTCGGTCCGATGGTGCGCCACGGTGACGACCAGTGGTTCGACATCGTCAAATGGACCCTGTTCGCGATGGTCACGGCCGAAGAGCTTGGCATCACCTCCAAGAACGTCGACGAGAAGGCGAAGTCGGACAATCCCGAACTGAAGCGCGTCCTCGGCACCGACGGCAATTTCGGCGAACAGCTCGGCCTGACCAAGGACTGGGTGGTCCGGATCGTGAAACAGGTCGGCAATTACGGCGAGGTGTTCGACCGCAACGTCGGCACCGGCTCACCGCTCGGTATTGCCCGCGGCCTCAACAGCCTTTGGAACAAGGGCGGTCTCCAGTACGCTCCGCCGATCCGCTGATTGCCAAGCCCACGGCTTGCGGCGATGAGCACCGAGGCCCGAAAACCACCGCCGCAGATCGCGCTGAAGCTGAGGCGCGCTCTCGGTGGTAAGGCTGGCTGGAACGGCGTCGCCGTCCAGCTCGCCTTCGCCGCGATCCTGGGCTGGATGGCCTATGAGATCATCTCCAATGCCCGCGCCAATCTGGAAAACCAGCACATTGCTGCCGGTTTCGGATTCCTGAGGAACAATGCGGGCTTCGACGTCAATCAGACCCTGATCCCCTACACCGGCTCGGACACGTTCTTGCGCGTGTTCGTGGTCGGGCTTCTGAACACGCTGGTGGTCTCGGTCGTCGGCATCTTCTTTGCCACCATCATCGGCTTCATCGTCGCGCTGTGCCGGCTCTCCCCCAATTGGCTGCTGTCACGCGTCGGCGAGATCTATGTGGAGATCATCCGCAACCTGCCGCTCCTGTTCCAGCTGCTGTTCTGGTACCTCGCGGTGCTCGCGGCCTTGCCCAATCCACGGCAGAGCATCTCGCTGCTGGGCATTGCCTTCATCAGCAACCGGGGATTGGTCATTCCACGCCCGGTCGGCGAAAGTGGATTCGAGGCGTTCCTGGTGGTGCTGGCACTCGGCATCGTCGCTTCGTTGGCGCTGCGCGTCTACGCGCGGCGCGAGCTCTACCAGCGCGGCCGCATGATCCGGATCTGGCCCTACGTGCTGGGCCTTCTGTTCGGGCTTCCGCTCGTCACGATGCTGATATTCGGTCTGCCCTTCACCTTCGAGCTGCCGCAGCTCAAGGGCTTCAATTTCGCCGGCGGCTCGCGGATCATTCCGGAATTCGTGGCGCTGTCGGTGGCGCTGTCGACTTACACGGCGGCCTTCATCGCCGAGATCGTGCGCGCCGGTATCCTGTCCGTGCACAAGGGACAGATGGAGGCGGGATCCTCGCTGGGCTTGAGCCGCGGCACCACGCTACGGCTGATCGTGGTGCCGCAGGCCATGCGCGTGATCGTCCCGCCACTGACCAACCAGTATCTCAACCTCACCAAGAACTCCTCGCTTGCCGTCGGGATCGGCTATCCTGATCTGGTCTCAGTGTTCGCCGGCACATCGCTCAGCCAGACCGGGCAGGCGATCGAGATCATCGCCATGACCATGGCCGTCTACCTCCTGATCTCGCTCTTCACCAGCGCCGTCATGAGCGTCTATGGCTGGCGCATCAACCGGAGCCTGGGAGCATGACGGATATCACCGCGTCATCCTTCGTTCGCCAGGACCTCGTTGCGGAGCGGCCTGCGCCGGTGAAGACCACCGGCTTCGTCGGCCTTGTGCGCACGCGCCTGTTGAACTCGCCGACCAACATTCTCTTGACGATCCTCGGCGCGCTGCTGCTCTGGTACACCGTCATTCCCGCGCTCAGATTCCTGGTGGTCGACGCCGTCTGGACCGGAAAGGACCGTACGGCGTGCCTGCCCGAAAATGCGGGGTATGTGGTCGGTGCCTGCTGGCCCTATATACAGGCGAAGCTTCCGCAGCTCATCTATGGCTTCTATCCCGAGGCGGAACGCTGGCGGGTCAATCTGACCTTCATCCTGGCGGCAGTCCTTTTGCTGCCGCTGCTGATTCCGCGCCTGCCGGCGAAGGGACTCAATGCCGGCCTGTTCTTCTTCGCCTTCCCGGTGGTCGCATTCTTCCTGATGCACGGCGGCGGCATCACCGGTTTCGGCCTGAGCTGGACCGCCGGCCTGCTGCAACTGTTCGACGACAGCGTCATCGGCGCGGGGCAGGTACTGGTCAGCCTCGGCAAGAGTTCGGCCATCGGTCCGCTTTTGTGGGTCGTCGGAAACTTCATCGTGCTGGTCGGCACCGCGATCCAGTGGCTGATCTTTCCGCTGACCTGGCTGCGCGATCAGATCCAGGCAAGTAGCCAGTCGGTCTGGATCGATTTCGCGATCACAACTATCGTCGTCTCGTTGATCCTGTTCTTCCTGGGCGGGGGAATGCGCACCGGCTGGCGCGCGCTTGCATCGAGCATAGCGACGTTCATCGGCACCGCGCTCGTGATCAAGCTGATGGGGCTCGATCACGGCGGCCTGCCGATCGTCGATACACGCCTGTGGGGTGGGCTCCTGGTGACGCTGGTGGTTGCCGTGACCGGCATCGTCACCTCCATGCCGATCGGCGTCGCGCTGGCGCTCGGGCGCCGCTCGACGATCCCGCTGATCCGGATCTTCTCGATCGCCTATATCGAGTTCTGGCGCGGCGTGCCGCTGATCACCGTGCTGTTCTTCGCGACCTACATGCTCCCCCTGTTCCTGCCGGGCAACTTCACGGTCGACGGCCTGGTGCGCGCATTGATCGGCATTGCGTTGTTTACCGGCGCCTACCAGGCCGAAAACATTCGCGGTGGGCTCGCTGCGGTTCCGCGTGGGCAGGGAGAGGCGGCTTCAGCACTGGGCCTGTCCTGGTGGAAGACCACCTCGCTGATCGTGCTGCCGCAGGCGCTGCGCCACGTCATCCCGAGCCTCGTCAACAGCTTCATCTCGCTGTTCAAGGACACTTCTCTGGTCTCGATCGTGGCGCTGTTCGATCTGCTCGGCTCGCTCAGGGCATCCTTCTCCGACCCGGTCTGGTCGACGCCGTCGACGGCGTTCACCGGCTTTGCCTTTGCCGGAGTCCTCTATTTCCTCTTCTGCTTTGGAATGTCGCGTTACTCACTCTTCGTCGAGAACCGACTCAACGCCCATCGCCGCAACTGAACGGGGTCACCATGTCCGCCAGCCCGATCGTCAAGATTTCCGGCCTCAACAAATGGTATGGCGACTTTCACGTGCTGCGGGACATCGATCTCGAGGTCGAGAAGGGCGAGCGCATCGTGATCTGCGGTCCCTCGGGCTCGGGCAAGTCGACGCTGATCCGCTGCATCAACGCGCTGGAGGAGTTTCAGGAGGGCGAGATCGTCGTCGACGGTATCGAGCTCGGGCCGAACCTGAAACACATCGACGCGGTGCGCCGCGAGGTTGGCATGGTATTCCAGAGCTTCAATCTATTCCCGCACCTCACGGTGCTCGACAATTGCACGCTGGCGCCGATCTGGGTCCGCAACATCCCGAAGAAGGACGCCGAGGCGACCGCGATGAAATTCCTGGAGCGGGTCAAGATCCCGCACCAGGCCAACAAGTTTCCGGGCCAGATGTCCGGCGGCCAGCAGCAGCGCGTCGCGATCGCGCGCGCACTCACCATGAATCCGAAGGTGATGCTGTTCGACGAACCCACCTCGGCGCTCGACCCAGAAATGGTCAAGGAGGTCCTCGACACCATGGTCGACCTCGCCAAGGAAGGCATGACCATGCTCGTCGTGACGCATGAAATGGGCTTTGCGAAGGAGGTCGCCAACCGCGTGGTGTTTATGGACGCCGGTCAGATCATCGAATCCAACACGCCGCAGGAATTCTTCGCCCATCCGCAGCACGCGCGCTCACAGCTTTTCCTGAGCCAGATATTGCGGTGATCTCGATCCTCATGGTGAGGAGCGAGCAAAGCGCGCGTCTCGAACCATGAAGGCCCCTTCGTCCTCGCGGCCATCCTTCGAGACGCGGCGCAAGGCGCCGCTCCTCAGGATGAGGTCGGAAGGCGCGCCGCGCCTTACACAAACGGCGGCTTGATGTTGCTGCGCTTCTCCAGCCAGGCCGGCACCGGCAGATTCTTGGCGCGCATGAAGTCCGCATTGAACAGCTTGGACTGATAGCGGCTGCCGGAATCGGCGAGCACGGTGACGATGGTCTTGCCGGGCCCGAGCTTCTTCGCGAGGCGAATGGCGCCAGCGATGTTGACGCCCGTCGAGCCGCCGAGGCACAGGCCCTCATGCTGGAGCAAATCGTAGATCAGGTTGACCGCTTCCTCGTCGGGAATGAGGAAGGCATCGTCGACCTTCGCGGTCTCGACGATTGCGGTCGCGCGGTTGAGCCCGATACCCTCAGTGATCGAGCCGCCGGACGTCGCAGTGGGCTCGCCGGTCCGGAAATATTCGTACATCCCGGCGCCGTGCGGATCGGCACAGGCGATGGCGACGTCCTTGTTTTTCTCCTTCAAATAGCGGCTGACGCCGGCAAGCGTACCGCCGCTGCCGACCGAGCAGGCGAAGCCGTCAACCTTGCCCCCGGTCTGCTGCCAGATTTCGGGGCCGGTGGATTCGTAATGCGCCTTGGCATTGTCGAGGTTGTTCCACTGGTCGGCGAACAGCACGCCGTTCGGCTCGCTCTTGCGCAACTCATCCGCGAGTCGGCGCCCGACATGCTGGTAGTTGTTGGGATTGGCGTAAGGCAGCGCCGGCACCTCGACGAGCTCGGCGCCGCACAGCTTCAGGAAATCCTTTTTCTCCTGGCTCTGGGTCTCCGGGATCACGATCAGCGTGCGATAGCCGCGCGCGCTTGCCACGACTGCAAGGCCGATGCCGGTGTTGCCGGCGGTTGCCTCGACCACCAGGCCCCCCGGCCTCAGTTCGCCGCGCTTCTCGGCCTCCAAGATCATCCATTTGCCGGCGCGGTCTTTCACCGACTGGCCGGGATTCATGAATTCGGCCTTGCCGAGAATGGTGCAGCCGGTCTGTTCGGACGCACGCTTGAGCTTGATGAGGGGAGTGTTGCCGATGGCTTCGACAACGTCGTTTTTGATGGTCATGTCAGGCAATTACCGGCTGGTTCTGTGAGGTGATCGAGACCCTAAAGTAGGGTCTCCGGCCACACAAGGCGAGGGCGCAAAGTCTTAATGCTGCTTTGCGAAGACGACCTGCCGGACGTCGATATTTCCGGAGAGGAAACCGGCCTCGCAATAGGAGAGATAGTACTCCCAGAGTCGCCGGAACCGATCGTCGAAGCCGAGCGGCACGAGGTTGGGCCAGGCGCTGCGGAAGTTATTTCGCCAGGTGGCAAGCGTCTTGGCATAATCTTGCCCAAAGATGCGCTCTCGGATGACGGGGACACCAAACGTCTCGCCAAGGGATTTGAGCACGGCGGGCGAGGGCAGCATGCCGCCGGGAAACACGTAGCGCTGGATGAAGTCGACCTCGCGCCGATAGGTCTGAAACAACCCGTCCTGGATGGTGATGGCCTGGATGCCGGCAAGACCGCCCGGCAACAGGCGATCACGTAGCTGCGCGAAATATTTCGGCCAAAACTGCTCGCCGACGGCCTCGATCATCTCGATCGAGGCGATGCGGTCATACCGGTCGCGCTCATCGCGGTAGTCCTGAAGGCGGATCTCGACCTTGTCGGAGAGACCGGCGTCCTGGATGCGCTTTTGCGCAAAGTCGCGCTGCTCGGTCGAGATTGTCAGCCCGACAACGTGCGCACCAAAAGTCTTGGCCGCGTACTCGGCAAATCCCCCCCAGCCGCAGCCGATCTCGAGCAGCTTCTGTCCCGGCTTGAGATCGATGGCTTCGGCGAGCCTGCGATACTTGTTGGTTTGGGCTGCCGTGAGATCGGTGGTGTTCTCTTCGAACAGCGCCGAGGAATAGGTCATGCTCGGATCGAGCCAGGCGGAATAAAAGGCGTTGCCGATGTCGTAATGCGCATGGATATTGCGCCGCGCCTGGCGCCTGGTGTTGCGGTTGAACCAGTGCCGGACCACCTGGACGAGGCGCATCAGCGGCTTGTCGCGGAGCATGGCCTGGATCAGGTCGTGGTTGACGCAGAAGATATAGAGGAACTGCGTGAGATCGGGCGTATCCCAATCGCCCGCGAGATAGGCTTCGGCAATCCCGATATCGCCGGCATTGATGAGGCGCGGCGCAAAATCGTAATTGTGCAGCCGCATCACGGCATTCGGGCCGGGCTCGAGGCCGCCGAGCCGGATGACGCGGCCGTCGGGCAGGATCACGTCGAGCGTGCCGCGCCTCAGACGTGAGCCGAAGGCGAGCGCGAGGCGAACCAGGCGGGGCAGGTCTGCGAGGACCGTCTCGACATTGTCGGGGGTGACCGGAATCGCGTTCTGCATCGGCATCACCTGAACTGGCACTGTCCGACCGCTCAGGTAGCCGCGCCCATCCCGGTTCTCGCTGGACCCGAGAGCGCCCCCGCAGGCAGTCAGCGACGGGTAGTATAAGCGCGCGTTTCCGCGGCCGCCAAGCTGTCGCGTTGTCGGCAATGCCCCCTGCCGCTCGATGTCTGAAGAGCTTCGGTGCGCTGCGGCGCAGGATTCAGTGGAGGGCAGCCCTTCTGTGGCCGTCCCGATCCCGCTGTGGCGGCAATACCACATGAAATGTTGGTAAGCTTGCCGACGCCGGGGAGCGCGTCGAAATGCGAGAAAGCCCTATAGAAGTAGGCAAAACCTGCGTGTTTCGCGACTTCGTGAAGTCCATTTGCGGGGCGGGCTTCGCAGTTGCGGGACTGTCCGCCCCGGCCACGCCCCGCTAATATGCGGCACGGTTGCAGGAAAGCATCACGCTGTGAACGAAACGGAGACCATCCCCCAACTGAACCACCGCGAATCGGTTAATCCGGCCGCGCGGTGGCAGTTGCGTCTGCCCGGCAGGGGGTGGATGTGACCCGAAGATTTCCGATGGTCGTCGTCCGGCGATCGTACTGTCCCGCACGTGAGCTGCTGGTTGGGCTGCTGGGCGCAGTGGGCCGGGCGGTGGCGCTTGGCCTGGCACTGAGCTCCGCCGGCTGCGTGCTGACGCAGGACTTACCCGATCCGGCGCTCGACGTGCCCAGCCAGTATAAATACGCCGGCAAGCCCGATGCGCCGCCGCCGCTCGACTGGTGGCGCGGCTTCCGCTCGGCGGAGCTGACGCAATTGATGGAGGAGGCACAGACCGTCAACCTGGACATCGCCGCCGCCGTCTCGCGCATCTTCGAGGCCGACGCCCAGGCGCGGCAGGCCGGTGCAGCCCTGCTGCCGAGCTTGTCCGGCTCGGGCTCGGAGACCTATTCGCGGACGTCAGGCTCCTCGTCCTCCGGACTCACCAACGGCGGCCGCGAGGTCGTCAACTATTCGGCCTCGCTGAGCGCGAGCTACCAGCTCGATTTCTGGGGCCAGAATCGGGACGCATTGCAGTCCGCCGAAGAGACCGCCCACGCCAATCGCTTCGATCGCGACGTCGTGGCGCTGACCACGCTCACCAGCGTTGCCAACGCGTATTTCCAGGTGCTGGCCTCGCAGGATCGCTTGCGCACCGCGCAAAGCAACATCGCCAGTGCCCAGCGGATCCTCGATGCCATCAAGGAGCGGCGCAAGGCGGGCACGGGCACGGACCTCGACGTCGCGCAGCAGGAGAGCGTGCTCGCCAACCAGAAGGCGCTGGTGCCGCCGCTGCGGCAGACGCTCGATCAGAACATCAACGCGCTGGCCGTGTTGGTGTCGCGCCCGCGGGAGAGCGTGCGGGTCGCGGGCGGCTCGCTGAACCAGATCGGGATCCCGCGCGTCACACCGGGACTGCCGTCCGAACTCTTGACGCAGCGGCCCGATATTCGCCGGCAGGAAGCGCAGCTGGCGTCCGCCACCGCCAATATCGGCAATGCCCGCGCGCAGTTCTTTCCGACCATCCAGCTCACCGGCAATGGCGGCTATCAGAGCTCGGCGCTGGTATCGCTGTTCCAGCCGCACGCGGCCTTCTTCCAGCTCGTCGGCAGCGCGACGCAGCCGATCTTCGACGGCGGCAAGATTCTCGGCAATTTCGAGTATGCCAAGGCACGGCAGGACGAGTTGCTCCAGACCTACCGCAAGACGATCGTCCAGGCTTTCGCGGATGTCGACAACGCGCTGTATTCGATCAAGCAGACCACGATCAAGCTGCAGTTGCAGCGCGAGGTCGTCGTGGCGTCACGCCGCGCGTTCGATCTCGCCGAGCAGCAGTTGCGCGCCGGCACGGCCGATATCGTGACGGTGCTCAACACCCAGCTGACGCTGTTCCAGGCGGAGGACACGCTGTCGCAGGCGCAGCTTGCCCGCCTGCTCGCGATCGTCAGCCTGTACCAGGCATTGGGCGGCGGTTGGGAGCCGAGAATGGAGAAACCGGTCAATGCTCTTTAAGCCGGACACGAAGGAAGGCGCGAAGGACGAGGCAGCCAAGCGCGGCTCGTCCCGGCGCGGCCGCCGCTTTGTCTCCACGCTGATCACGCTCGCGATCATCGGCGGGCTCGGCTATTTCGGCTGGACCGCGTGGCACCAGAAGCCTGCGAATGACCGCAATGCGCGGCCAGACCTCCCCGTGCCCGTGCTGGCGGCGTCCCCGCGCATCCAGGACGTGCCTGTTTATCTCGACGGCGTCGGCGCGATCCGCGCGCTCAACACCGTCACCGTGCGTTCGCAGGTCGATGGCAAGCTGATCGCGGTGAATTTCATCGAAGGCCAGGACGTCAAGAAAGGCGACGTGCTCGCCGAGATCGATCCCGCGATCTACCAGGCGCAGTATGATCAGGCCGTGGCCAAGAAGGCGCAGGACCAGGCTCAGCTCGCCAACCAGCGCATCGACCTCACACGCTACGAGCAGCTCGCCGCCACCAACGCCGGCTCCAAGCAGCAGGCCGACACCCAGCGCGCGGCGGTCGCGCAGACCGAGGCACTGATCAAGGCCGATCAGGCCGCGATCGACAATGCGGCGGCAACGCTGAGCTACACCAAGATCGTGGCGCCGCTCTCGGGCCGCGCCGGTCTTCGCCAGGTCGATCAGGGCAACATCATCCATGCCTCCGACACCACGGGTCTCGTCGTCATCACGCAGTTGCAGCCCATTGCGGTGTGGTTCAGCCTGCCGCAGCAGCAGATCATGCGCGTCAACGCCGCCGCGTCGAAAGGCGCATTGCCGGTCGACGTGTTCGGCAATGACGGTGTGACGGTGATCGACACCGGCAAGCTGACCGGCATCGACAACCAGGTCGACCCGACGACCGGCACGCTCAAGCTCAAGGCGGAATTCCCCAATGCCAGCTACCAGCTCTGGCCGGGCCAGTTCGTCAATGTCCGCCTCAAGGTCGAGACACTGCCGAAAGCACTGGTGGTGCCGACATCGGCCGTGCAACGCGGGCCGGTCGGCACCTTCAGCTATGTGATCGGCGAGGGTGATATCGTCTCGGCCAAACCCGTGACGGTGACGCAGCAGAATGAGCATGATGCCGTGATCGCGAGCGGTCTGTCGCCGACCGATCGTGTCGTCACCACCGGCTTTGCCAATCTCTCTGACGGCTCCAAGGTGATCATCGGCCGCGACGACCAGACGCCGTCGGCGGATCTTGCGCCGCGCAAGCGCAGCCGCGCGCCGGATGCCCAGAAAGGCGGTCAAGCCAAGGACGGGCAGGCAAAGGATGGGCAAGCCAAGGATGGGCAAGCCAAGGATGGACAGGCCAAGGATGGGGCCAAGGACCTGCAAGGCAAGGATGGCGAGCGCCGCGCCAAGCGGCAGAGCGGTGAGGGCGATCAGAAAGGCCAGACTGGACCGGCACAGGGGGCAGATTCATCGGGCAGTGGAGCGAAGCAGCCATGACCCCGACCTCGACCGGCTGATCACGTCATGGGCGTCTCCGAACCCTTCATTCGCCGGCCGATCGCGACCTCGCTGCTCGGCATCGCGCTGCTGATCGGTGGCGCGCTCGGCTACTTCTCGCTTCCGGTCTCGGCGCTGCCGCAGGTCGACTTCCCGACCGTGCAGGTAACGACGCAACTGCCCGGCGCGAGCCCCGATGTCATCGCCTCGCTCATTACCGCGCCGCTGGAGCGGCAGCTTGGCCAGATACCGTCGTTGTCGGCGATGAACTCGACGAGCTCGTTCGGCGTCAGCCAGATCTCGCTGCAATTCGATCTCAACCGCGACATCGACGGTGCGACGCAGGACGTGCAGGCTGCGATCAACGCAGCCGCCGGCGTGCTGCCCAAGACGCTGCCTTACCCCCCGACCTACGCCAAGGTGAATCCGGCGGATGCGCCGGTGATGACACTTGCGCTGCGCTCCGACACGATCTCGCTGCGGGTGATGAGCGACATCGCGGATACGCTCCTGGCGCAGCGGCTGAGCCAGATTTCCGGCGTCGGCCGCGTCTCGGTGCTTGGCGGACTGAAACCGGCGGTGCGCATCCAGGCCGACCTCGCGCGGCTGGCCGCCTACGGCATCGCCATGGAGGACCTTCGCAGCGCGATATCCAATGCCAACGTCTCGGGCCCGAAGGGGTCGCTCGACGGCGCGCAGCAATCCTACCTGATTGCGGCCAACGACCAGATCGCCGCGGCCGATGCCTATCGGCCGGTCATCGTTGCCTACCGCAATGGCTCGCCCGTCACCATCGGGGATATTGCTCAGATCGTCGACGGTCTGGAGAATGATCGGACCGGCGGCTGGTACCAGGGCTCGCCGGCGGTGATCATCGACATCCAGCGCCAGCCCGGCGCCAACGTGATCGACGTGGTCAGCCAGATCCGGGCCGAGATCCCGAAAGTCCAGCGCGCGATCCCGGCCGGCGTGAACCTGACCGTGGTCTCGGACCGGACCGTCACCATCCGGGCCTCCGTCCATGACGTGCAGTTCACGCTGATCCTTGCCGTCGTGCTGGTGACGCTGGTCGTGCTGCTGTTCCTGCGCTCGCTGCGCGCAACCGTGATCGCCGGCGTCGCGCTGCCGCTGTCGCTGATCACGAGCTTCGGCATCATGTATTTCGCCGGCTTCAGCCTCGACAACCTCTCGCTGATGGCGCTGACCATCGGCACCGGCTTCGTGGTCGACGATGCCATCGTGATGATCGAGAACATCGTCCGGCACATGGAGAACGGCGAGAGCGCGATGCAGGCCTCGCTCAGGGGAGCGAGCGAGATCGGATTCACCGTGATCTCGCTGACGGTGTCGCTGATTGCCGTCTTCATCCCGCTACTGTTCATGTCGGGCCTCGTGGGCCGGATGTTCCGCGAATTCGCGCTGACGCTGACGATCGCGGTCGTGACTTCGGCGGTGGTCTCGCTGACGCTGACGCCGATGATGTGCTCGCGCCTCCTCAAGCACGCGCACGAGGAGCTGGCTGTGCCGGGGCTCGCCGCGGTCAGCCGCTTCATCGATCGCACCGTCGAATTCTACCACAGGACCTTGCTGTGGGTTCTCGAGCATCAGCGCACGACGCTGGTCGTGACCTTCGGCACGCTGATCCTGACCCTCGTGATGTATGTCGTCGCGCCCAAGGGCTTTCTGCCGCTCCAGGATACGGCCTCGATCACGGCCGTGACGGAAGCCGGCGCCGACGTCTCCTTCGCCGAGATGCAGAAGCGGCAGGCGGAAGCCGCCGATGCCATCAAGGCCGATCCCGACGTGGTCGGCGTGGTCTCGGTGATCGGGGCGGGGTCGGTCAACCCGACCACCAATGTCGGACGCCTCGTCATGACGCTCAAGCCGCGCGGCGAGCGGCGCGACGACGTCAGCGTGGTCGTCGACAGGCTGAAGAACAGGGTTGCCGCGATCCCCGGCATGACCGTGTACTTCCAGCCGGTCCAGGACGTGCAGATCTCGACCCAGTCGAGCCGCTCGCAATATCAATACACGCTCACCGGCACCGACGCGGCATCCGTCTCGGAATGGTCGCGCAAGCTGGTCGCCGAGATGCGACGCGATCCGCTGTTCCGCGATGTGTCGTCGGAGGCGCAGGAAGGGGGGCTGCGCGCGCAGCTCGACGTCGACCGGACCCGCGCCGGCCAGCTAGGCGTCAACCTGCAAGCCGTCACCGACACCCTGAACGATGCCTTCGCGCAGCGCCAGATATCCACCATCTACGGCCAGGCCAACCAGTACCGCGTGGTGCTGGAGGCGCTGCCGATGTACCAGCGTGATCCGTCGATCCTGTCGAAGCTCTATCTGCCGGGCGCCGCAAGCGCCACCGTGGGCGCGCCTAACGCTCAAGTGCCGCTGTCTGCCGTGGCGACGCTCACGCGGACGACGGCGCCGCTGGCGATCTCGCACCAGGCGCAATTCCCAGCGATCTCGCTCAGCTTCAACCTGGCGCCGGGCGCCGCCCTCGGTGACGCCGTCGAGGCCGTGAAGGCGATCGAGACCCGCATCGGCATGCCCCGCAATATCGTCGGCGTTTACGCAGGCGATGCCGCCGAATTCGCCAAGGCGCTTGCCGGGCAGCCCTGGCTGCTGCTCGCTGCCGTCATCACGATCTACATCGTGCTGGGCGTGCTTTATGAGAGCTACATCCATCCGATCACGATCCTGTCGACGCTGCCGTCAGCCGGCGTTGGCGCAATCCTGGCGCTGGTCCTGTGCGGGCAGGACCTGTCCGTCATCGGCCTGATCGGCATCATCCTTCTGATGGGTATCGTCAAGAAGAACGCCATCATGATGATCGACTTCGCGCTGGAAGCCGAGCGCGGGCAGGGGATGGCGCCGACGGAGGCGATCGTTCAGGCCTGCCTGTTGCGCTTCCGTCCGATCATGATGACGACGCTCGCGGCGCTGTTCGGCGCGCTCCCGCTTGCGGTCGAAAGCGGCACCGGCTCGGAGCTGCGCTTTCCACTCGGCATCTCCATCATCGGCGGCCTCCTGCTCAGCCAGTTGCTGACTCTCTACACCACGCCGGTGATCTATCTCGCGCTCGACCGGATCAATCGCCGCCTCGAGCGCGCACTGCCCCCGGCCGAGCCGGGAGGCCCGCCGGTTGCGGGCGCAACCGAGGGGATGTGAGATGGCATCGATCTCGGAGCCCTTCATCCGCAGGCCCGTCGCCACGACGCTGCTCTCGATCGGGCTCTTCCTCCTGGGTGTCGTGGCCTACGAGTTCCTGCCGGTCTCGTCGGTGCCCAACGTCGACTTCCCCGCCATCTTCGTGTCGGCGAGCCGGCCTGGCGCAGACCCTTCCGTCATGGCGGCAACCGTCGCCGCACCGCTGGAGCGGCGCCTGGGCGAGATTGCCGGCATCAACCAGATCACCTCGACGAGCTCGCTCGGCACAACCAACATCCAGCTTCAGTTCAATATCGGCCGCGATATCGATCGCGCCGCGCGCGACGTGCAGGCGGCGATCAACGCATCGCTGATTGACCTGCCAAGCGATTTGCCGGCGCTGCCGCGCTTTCGCAAAGCGAATTCCGCCGCAGCCCCCGTCTACGTGCTGGCTCTGACCTCCAAGACGATCTCGACCGCCGCCATCTATGACGTCGCCGATACCGTGCTCGCGCAGAGGATCTCGCAGGTGCCGGGCGTCGGCAACGTGACGATCAGCGGCGCCGATCAGCCGGCAGTGCGCATCCAGCTCAATCCGGTCGCGCTGTCGAATGCCGGCATCGCCACCGACGACGTGCGGACCGCCATCATCAATGCCAATCCGCTCGGTCCGATCGGCATCTTCAACGGCGAGCGCCAGAGCGAGACGCTGGCGCTGAACCGGCAGATGCGCACCGCCAAGGAATTCCGCGACATCGTCATCAAGAGCTCGAACGGCAATTTCGTTCGTCTCGCCGACGTCGCCGACATCGAGGACTCCGTCCGCAACGCGCGTTCCATCGCCTGGTTCAACAAGCAGCCGGCGGTGCTGATCCAGATCACCAAGCAGGGCGATGCCAACGTCATCGATACCGTCGACCGGGTCAAGGCGCTGATCCCCGAGCTGAAGCAGTGGATTCCGGCAGGCGTGGATATCTCCACCCTGGTCGATCGCACCGGCACGATCCGCGCCAGCGTGCAGGACATGCAATGGACGCTGCTGGCGACCGCGATCCTGGTCATGGTCGTGGTGTTCGTGTTTTTGCGGCGGATCACCCCGACGATCGCGGCCGGCATCTCAGTGCCGCTTGCGCTCGCCGGCACCTGCGCCGGCATGTGGCTCGCGGGCTTCTCGATCGACAACCTCTCGCTGATGGCGCTCGCGATCTCCGTCGGATTCGTGGTCGACGACGCCATCGTGATGATCGAAAACATGTTCCGCAATCTCGAGCATGGCATGCGGCCGTTCCAGGCAGCGCAGGAGGGGGCGAAGCAGATCGGCTTCACCGTGCTGTCGATCAGCCTGTCGCTGATCGCGGCATTCACGCCGCTGATCTTCATGGACGGCATCGTCGGCCGCCTGCTGCGCGAATTCTCGCTGACGCTGACCTTTGCGATCGTGGTCTCGACGCTGGTCTCGCTCACGGTCACGCCGATGATCTGCGCCCAATATATCCGGAACACCACGTCGGAGACGGCCACGCTGTTCGACAGAGTGATCGAGGGATCGCTGTCGCGCATCGTCAATTTCTACGCGCGGACCTTGCGCGCCGTGCTTGAATTCCCGCTTTCGACGCTCATGGTCTTCTTCGCCACCATCGCCCTCACGGTGACGCTCTACGCCAAGGTGCCGAAGGGCTATTTCCCGACCGACGATTCCGGATTCATCATCGGCGCGACGCGGGCCTCCGCCGACATCTCGTTCCAGTCGATGCTGGGCTTGCAGCAACAGCTCGCCGACATCGTGATGGCCGATCCGGCCGTTGCCGGCATCGGCTCGGTGCTGGGCGGCGGCGGGCCGGGCCCGGCCACCTCCAACCGCGGCACGATGTTCATCAGCCTGAAGCCGCCGGCCGAGCGGAATTATGTCTCGACCGAGATCGTCATCGATCGCTTGCGCCGCAATCTCTTTCGTGTCGCCGGTATCCGCCTGTTCATGTTCGCGGCCCAAGACGTCCGCGCCGGCGGACGGCAGAGCGACTCGAACTACCAATATACGTTGTCGAGCACCGATCTCGACCTGTTGCAGCAGTGGGCGCCGATCGTCGCCAAGCGAATGGAGACGGTCGAAGGCATAACCGACGTTTCCGCCGATCGCGATCCCGGCGGATTGCAGCTCACCCTGTCCATCGACCGCCAGAACGCCTCGCGGCTGGGTGTCCGCGTGCAGGACATCGACAATGCGCTGAACAACGCGTTTGCGCAGCGGCAGATCTCGATCATCTACACCCAACGCAACCAGTACATGATCGTGCTCGAGACCGATCCGAAATTCCAGGTCGACCCGACCAATCTCGACCGCATCTATGTTGCGGGCGCCAATGACGTGCAGGTGCCGTTGTCAGCCGTGATCCGCGCCCAGCGCGGGCTCGCCTCGCTCGCCGTGTTTCACTCGCAGGGATTCCCCTCGACGACCGTGTCGTTCAACACCTTGCCGGACGTGCCGCTGCAGGTCGCGACCCAGAACATCCAGCGTGCGGTCGAGGAGTTGCACATGCCCGAAGGCATTCGCGGCAGCTTTGACGGCAACGCCGGCGATTTCGCCCGGACCAGCGGCCGGCAGCCGCTGCTGATCCTTGGCGCGCTGGTCGCGATGTATATCGTGCTCGGCGTGCTCTATGAGAGCCTTGCTCATCCACTCACGATCATCTCGACCTTGCCTTCGGCCGGGCTCGGGGCGCTGCTCGCTCTCCAGATCACCAACACGCCGCTGACGGTGATCGCGTTCGTCGGCATCATCCTGTTGATCGGCATCGTCAAGAAGAACGGCATCATGATGGTCGACTTCGCGCTCGACGCCGAGCGCCAGCGCGGCCTATCGTCGGCTGATGCGATTTTTGAGGCGTGCCGGGTGCGCTTCCGCCCGATCCTGATGACGACGATGGCTGCGTTGTTTGCCGGCATTCCGCTCGTCATCGCGACGGGGCCCGGCACGGAATTGCGCCGGCCGCTCGGCATCACCATCATCGGTGGCCTGTTCGTGTCGCAGATCCTGACGCTCTACACGACGCCGGTGATCTATCTCCTGATCGACCGGCTGCGCCGCCGCTCCGAGCCGGGTGCAGTGCATGCGCCTGCGGAATAACGGTTGTTGAAGCGCAGGGCCAAGCGTATAGCGGCTGGATGTCGAACCCGTCTGACGTCACCACCGCAGCTCCCGAACCAGTTGCCGAATGTCCACACTGCCAGAAGCCGATGCCGCTGTGCATCTGCGACAGCGTCACAGCGCTCGACAGCCGCATCGCGCTCCTGATCCTTCAGCATCCGCAGGAGCAGGACAGGGCGCTCGGCACCGCGCGGCTGACGGCGCGGCATTTTGCCGATGCGACGGTGCGGGTTGGGCTGTCATGGCCGAGCCTTGCCAAGGCGCTCGGACGACCGGTCGCGGATCCCGCGCGCTGGGCGGTGCTCTATCTCGGATCGGCGCGCGCCACCGATCTCGATAGCGACGCCGACATCATCGCGCTCACGCGCAAGGGCGAGATCGCCGACAATCAGCGCGCCATTTTGAACAGGATCGAGGGCGTGGTGCTGCTCGATGGCACGTGGAGCCAGGCCAAGGCGCTGTGGTGGCGCAATCCCTGGATGCTGAAGTGCCAGCGCGTGATCCTCAATCCCGCGAGGCCGTCACGCTACGGGCGCTTGCGCCGCGAGCCGCGCCGCGACGGGCTCGCCACCATCGAGGCTGCGGCCATGATGCTCGCGAGCCTCCAGCAACGGCCCGACATCGCCGAAACGCTGCATGCGAGTTTTGAACGGATGTTAACACGCTATCGCAAAGTGCTGGCGGAGACGCCTGAACTTGCGCCAAAACCGGCAGGCCGAGGCCGCCGGCGCGATTTTCGCCGCAGCCGCCGCGGCTGACCGCCAGCGCCGAGGGCTTGCCCGCTGCGGAGCGGGCAGATAGAGACTCGGGGGGCATATATTGCCATCCCGTGATCGGGCCTAGCGTTGGAAAGCCAGGAGCGGGATGGGAAGTCGCATTCAGGCTGCGGCCAGGGAAATTGTCCGGCAAGGGGCGCAATTCGATCGCTGGGGCACGCTCGCCCTGATGGACATCTCCTTGCGTTATCGCCGCACCGTGATCGGCCCGCTCTGGATCACGCTGACTCTCGCGGCAACCATCGCCAGCGTCGGCACGGTCTATGCGACGCTGTTCAAGCAGGACGTCGCGGTCTTCCTGCCGTCCTTCGCCGTCGGCCTGATCGTCTGGACGCTGATCGCCGCAACGCTCCAGGAAGGCTCGAACATCTTCGTGGCCTCCGGCCATCTGATCAAGGCCGTGCCGGCGCCGCTGATCGTGCACGTGTTGCAGATGACGGCGCGCAACGTCGTCATCTTCCTGCACCATCTGCTGCTGGTCGGTCTGCTCTATCTCGTAGTGCCCTGGCCGCTGCACTGGACCCTGGTGCTCGCGGTTCCCGGCTTTGCGATCCTGCTGGTCACGCTGGTCGGCGGTGCGACGGCGCTGGGTATGCTCTGCGCGCGCTTTCGCGATATTGGATCGGCGATCGTCAGTGGCCTGCAATTCGTCTTCTTCCTGACGCCGATCATCTGGACCGAGGACGCGGTACGCGGGACGGCCTTCCATTGGCTGACGCGGGTCAATCCGTTCGCGACGTTGCTCGATCTCGTGCGCAAGCCGCTTCTGTCGCAGCCTGCCGATCCGGAGCAGTGGCTGCTCGGATCGCTCTACGCGGTCGGCATGGCGATGATCGGCCTCGGCTGCTACGCGAGATACCGCCATCGCGTCGCGTACTGGATTTAGGTGCGCGCCATGAGCTCCGCTGCCCATATCGTGCTGCGCAATGTCTCGGTCGCGTTTCCCGTGCTGTCGTTTCGCGACCGCTCGCTGCGCAGCCGGTTCGTGCGCGCGGTGACGCTGCGGAGTGCCGGCAATGCGCCGCGCCCGCACCTTGTCTCCGCGCTGAACGGCGTCGATCTCGAGATCCGCGCCGGCGACCGGCTCGGCATCATCGGCGCCAACGGCGCCGGCAAGACCACGCTGCTCAGGGTGCTGGCCGGCATCTACCATCCGACCGCCGGCACGGTCGATGTCTGCGGCCGCTGCCTGTCGTTGTTCGATCTCGCCGCCGGCTTCGACGAGGAGGCGACCGGTTACGAGAACATCCTGCGGCGCGGGCTGGTGATCGGAGCGCGGCGCACCGAGATCGAGGCGCGGCGCGCGGAGATCGCCGAGTTCACCGAGCTCGGCGACCGGCTCGACCTGCCGCTGCGTACCTATTCCCGCGGCATGATGCTGCGCCTGATCTTCGCGGTCGCAACCGCGATCGAGGGCGAGATCGTGCTGCTCGATGAGTGGATCGGCGTCGGCGACCAGCACTTCCGCAGGAAAGCGCGGCAGCGGCTCGACGCGATCGTGGCGCGCGCCGGCATCCTCGTGCTCGCCTCGCACGACATCGATCTCATCAAGAACACCTGCAACCGCGCGATCCAGTTGCGCGACGGACGGATCGCTGCCGCAGGTTCGACCGAAGACATCCTCGGCCAATACCTGGCTGGCGCCGGCGAGGGCAGGGCTTAATCCAACCGCCGTTGGAACCTTGAGTCGGATTACCACCGCTTGTTGGCGTTTGTGACCTGACCAAGGCGGGCGCAGAAAAAAATGGAAATTATGGACTGGAAGCGCCGGCAGGGCTGAGCGAGTCTGGACATTGAGCACCACAGGCTAAAGTGGTGCCACAGGGAAGAACGCTCATGCTCGCCGCGCTCGAGATCAATTTCGCGCTGTGGGGGATGATTATCTGCGCAAGCATCAAGCTGGCCGAGATGCTTGGGTAGCGGCCGCCCCGCCGCAATCTGGACGACCTTCCAAAACTGATCGGGAAGTCGGATGAAGGCGGTTGCCTAAGTCCTTGATCCCCTATATCAGTCCGGCCTTACGGGGCCACGTGGCGGAGTGGTTACGCAGCGGTCTGCAAAACCGTTTACACCAGTTCAATTCTGGTCGTGGCCTCCATCACAACCTCCTGATTTCCCAGCGTAAATCATGCCAGCGTGCGGACCCCATTCCGCCAGATGATGCGACGCGGTCCGAACTCACCCGGATTTGTCCGGGGTTGGCGGTTAATCGCGATTCAGGTGCCTTGGCATGAAGATCGCATCACCTAGATGATGAGTCCTGAAGCCGAGAATCTTGGAGCGCACGTGGGCGAGATCGTCCGATTTATTCCGAAGTCCGAGATCGAGCGGGCCCGTCTGATACGGGAAGCCCGCGCGATCTATGAGAGCATCTTTCCGTCCACTGGTCCTGTTAGGGACTCACGTGAGTCGGACGACCAGTCAGGCACTGAGAGCTGATTGATTGTTTCCGCCAGATGCGAGGCGGCGACTGTTCTTACGGACGTAGCTTAAAGGGAAGAGTGCGGGACGTCGTGCTCAGCCGGCGGCGTACCAGCCATCCGGAAACGGCAGCAGCGGCCAAGCGCCTTCGTTGTCGTTGGCGGCCTTGAGCGACGCGTCGAATTTCCACGAGCGGGGCACGAATTCCTCCTCCGGTACGGGCTCGATGGCGGCCCGCACGGCATCCAGCAGCAAGTTGAATTCGGCTTCGCTCATCGCACCCTCCGGACCATTCCCGACGGCGCAAACTCGCAAAACCGGCTTTTTTCCCGATTGAGCGGATCGGTCGAATTTTATCGATCCGTCGATCGGCGCTCGTTTGGTTAGTGATTCCCTAAGAAAACCGGCGCGGAACCTAAGGGGTTCCACCGCTGCGCCAGTGTGAAAGAGATCACATTCCCAGAAGTTTCTTTCCCGTAAGTCTGGCGTGAAGCCGGTCAATGAAGGGCCGGGGCGGCCGAAGCCGACGGGAGACGCGACGATGAAGGCGAGGTTCCTGAAGTTAGCAGGCGTAAAGAGCCGGGCCCGGCGGGCCTCGACTCTCGGGTTGTTCCTGGCGCTGTTTGCTTCCGCCGCCTCCGCCCAAGGCACACCCGAACAGCGCCGGGCCTGTACCCCCGACGTCTATCGTCTCTGTGCCGGCGAGATCCCCAACGTTCGCGCCATCACCGCGTGCCTGCGTCGCAACAAGGCGAGCCTGAGCGAAGCCTGCCGCGCCGTGTTCGACCAGGCGGGCGGTTAAGCTGGCTACCTGTGGGTTCGTGCGCAGCAAGTTAGGTCAGGCGCAGTCGAAATCGGCGCCGCAGCCCTGTGGATATGCTGCGGACAAGCTTTGCGTGGCTGTGGTCCGGTTCTCGCATTTCGATGAAAATTGCAACCGGCGCGGGCAAGAAGTCTTGATCGGCGGTGGTGTATCGGTGAGCGGAGGTCTTTGAACGCCGTCCCTGTCGGCGGCGACTAACCAGTACAGTGCATAAGGATCAGTGAAACGTGATCGGTTTCTCGCCTTGTAAAGCACCAAAATGGTGCTTTAGTGCTTTTCATGAACCCGTCCCCCCGACAAGCGCCATCCGCACTGCGCTACAGGCTCGCCCCTGAGCCGGCCGTCAAAGCCGCGCTGGAGGCGACCTTCGACGCCTATGACCGCATGATGGAGATTCTGGAGGAGGTCGCCCGCACCCATAATGTGGGCTCCAACGTCGTGCTGCTGCATGCCCATGCCTACGACGCGATCCGGAAACAGACCGGCCTGCCGTCACGTCTGGTAACGCTGGGGCTGCGCGACCGCGCCGACTATCGCGCATCGAGCGGCCGGCGGCTGCCGCTCGACGACAAGCTCGCCAAGCTCAAGGGGCCGACCACGATCTCGATCGCCACCGTGCAAGGGCGCTTCAGCGTGCCGTTCGATTATGTCGGCTACGCCGAGGGCTGGGGCCAGAGCGTGCCCGCCCATCTGATCCGCACCGACGACGGTTTTGAAATTCACTACGGCGTCACGCCGAACAATCTGCCAGAGGAGGAGAACGCCATGGAGACCATCGCTGCCGCCCCCGAGAACTTCCTGTCCCGGGTCGGACGCCTGATCGCAGGCATCGCCTATGACGCGATCGAGCAGGCCGAAGGCAAGAACAAGCTGAAGGTCGTGGGCCAGGCCATCCGTGAGATCGAGAACGCGGAGAACGAGGCCCGCGAAGCGCTCGCCGCCGCGCGCGCCGAGGAATATCGGCTGAACGCCCGGCGCAGCGAGATCGAGCGCGCGATGACCGATCTCGCCACAAAGATCCAGGGCGCGATCGACGACAGCCGTGATGACCTCGCCCGCGCCGGCATAGCACGGCAGATGGACCTCGAAGCGCAGTTCGAGGTGCTGTCGCGCGCGATCGACGAGAACAACGAGAAGATCGAGCAGTGCGTTACCTCGTTGCGCGCGGTGCTCTCGGCACTTCAGGATGCCGAGCAGCGGCGCGCCGATCTCGAGAAGAGCGAGGCGGCCGCAGGCACACATTCTACCGCAACTTCGACGAAACAGACCGGCAACTCGGCTGCAGCAAAGGCGCTGCGCGCGGGCAGGGCGGTGGCGCGGGCCACCGGCGTGCCGGCCGGCATTGCGTTCTCGAGCGACATCGACGAGCTCAGCGCGTTGCATCGCGACAAGGAGATTGCGGCGAGGCTTGCGCGGTTGAAGACGCGCTCCTGAGTTCGCGGCCATGAGCACATTGCTCGAACATGTGATGGCGCCCGAGGTCAGGCCGTTCGCGATCGCGGCGGCCATGATCGTCATCGTCGGCTCGGTCGAGGTGGTCTCGATGATGGTCGGGGCCTCCCTGAGCGAGATCCTCGGCAACGCCGTCGACTTCGACCATCCCGGCCACAGCGGCGTAATCAACGCGATCTCCTGGATCAATCTCGGCGGCGTGCCGCTGTTGATCTTCCTGCTGCTGATGCTCGGCGCCTTCTCCATCACCGGTTTCCTGATCCAGGACGTGGCGCGGATGGTCGCCGGCCCCTTGCCGGCGAGCATCGCCTCGCTCGGCGCGGTGATCGTGTTCGTCCCGCTGGTGCGTGTCTCCAGCGGCTTCATCGCAAAAATCATTCCCAAGGACGAAAGCTACGCCGTCGGGCTCGGGGATCTCGTCGGCCGTGTCGGCGAGGTCGTCATCGGGCCCTTGGACCAGGGCCCGCCCGGCCGCGTCAGCGTCGCCGACGTCCATGGCAACCGGCATTTCGTTTGGGCGGTCGCGGCGCCTTCCTCAGAACCGCTGGCGCAGGGAAGCCTCGTCCTGCTGGTCGATCGCGACGGCACCCGCTTTTTGGCGGTGAAAGCCGACGATGAACTCAAACCGTCCAAGTCCACTCTAAGCAATCAGCACAGCCATTAGCGGAGAGATTCATGTTTGACATCGCAGTCCCAGCCATGATCGGCGTTGCGCTGATCGTCGTCCTGGGCATTGTGTTCACCACCCTCTACAAGCGCGCCACGCGCGACGAGGCATTCGTCCGCACCGGCCTCGGGGGCAAGAAGGTCGTGCTCGACGGCGGCGCCATGATCCTGCCGATCTTCCACTCCTATGCCAGCGTCAATCTGAAGACGCTGCGGCTGACGGTCGAGCGCAAGGAGCGGGAATCCCTGATCACCAAGGACCGGCTGCGCGTCGATATCGTCGCCGAGTTCTATGTCCGCGTCCGTCCCGACGATGAGAGCATTGCGCTGGCGAGCCAAACGCTGGGCGCGCTGACCAATGACGCCGAAGCCCTGCGCAACCAGGTCGAGGCAAAATTCGTCGACGGCCTGCGCTCAGTGGCGGCCACCATGACCATCCTGGAACTGCAGGAGAAGCGTAGCGATTTCGTCAAGCACGTGCAGGCTACCGTGGAATCCGACGTCAAGTCCAACGGACTTGAACTGGAGTCGGTGTCATTGACGAAACTCGACCAGACCGACGTCAAGTTCTTCAACCCGGAAAACTTCTTCGACGCGGAGGGTCTCACCCAGCTCAAGACCATCACCGAGACCCGCCGGCGCGACCGCAACGCCATCGTGCGCGACAACGAGGTGGCGATCGCACAAAAGGACCTCGAGGCGCGGCAGCAGACCCTCGGGATCGAGCGGACCAAGAAGGAGGCCGAGCTCTCGCAGGAGCGCGACATCGCCAACAAGACCGCAAGCACGCGCGCCGAAGTGGCCACCGCGACGCAGACCGCGCGCCTGACCGAGGAGAACGCCCGCATCGACACCGATCGCGCGGTCGCCGAGAAAGAGGCCGGCGCCAAGCAGATCAAGGAAACGGCGGTGATCGAATCCGATCTCGCCATCAACAAGCGCAAGACCGACGCGCAGCGCGAAATCCAGATCGCGACGCAGGAGAACGAGATCCAGATCGCGGCCAAGAGCAAGCAGACCTCCGAAGCCGTCGCAGAAGCCAAGACTGCGGAAGCCGTGGCCGTGTCAGCGGAGGAAAAGGTCGTGACCGCGCGCGCGGTCGAGGTCGCCGACCGTGCCCGCCTCACGCAGGTGCTCGCCGCGCGCACCG
This sequence comes from Bradyrhizobium sp. UFLA05-108, assembly GCF_059803455.1. Taxonomy (NCBI): domain Bacteria; kingdom Pseudomonadati; phylum Pseudomonadota; class Alphaproteobacteria; order Hyphomicrobiales; family Nitrobacteraceae; genus Bradyrhizobium; species Bradyrhizobium sp. UFLA05-108. Next base: position 243,576 of record NZ_JBANAZ010000003.1, read on the forward strand.
AGGCCGAGCGCAAGTCGACCGAGCTGATCGTTGCGGCCGAAGCCGAGAAAAAGGCCGCCCTCGATCGCGCCGAGGCCACCAAGACGCTCGCGAGCGCGGAAGCCGAAGCCAACAAGATCAAGGCAGCCGGCGTCAAGAACATCGGTGAAGCCGAGGCGGCCGTGATCACCATGAAGAACGAGGCGCAGAACAAGCTCGGCAGCAACGTCATCGATTTCGAGATCGCCAAGAAGCGGATCGAGATGATGCCGTCGGCGCTCGCCGAGATGGTGAAACCGATCGCCAACATCAAGGACGTCCGCATCCTGCATACCGGCGGCGCTTTCGGAGGCAACGGCGCAGGTGGCAGCAATGCCGGATTCGGCGAAGGTCTCGCCGGCGAGTTGTTGAAGGTGCACGCGCTGCGGCCGATGATCGACGAGATCCTGCGCCAGAGCGGCTTTGCACCGGGCGAGGATCCGGTGAAGGCACTGGTCGGTGCCGTCACCGGCAAGAGCAATGGCGCTGCGGTCGAAGTTGCGGGAAGCGTGCCCGCGCCGCAGACAACCGACGCGGCAGAGTAGGCCGTGAATGCGCCGGCTATGAATGCCCATTCATTGCTGGCGTGAGCCCTAGTCGATAAGAACAGGCCGTGCGCTTCTCGCGTGGCGTACCGTTCCGGAGTGCAGGTCGATCGCGTGTCGAACCTTTCGATCGCTCTCCGGACGAACCCTGCAAGGTAATGCATTGGTTGCCCCGGCGCCTCCGCCCACGACGGGCAAGCGCCGGATTTTCTTTTTCATTGGGGCTCTCATGAAATATTTTCTGTCTGCACTCATTGCACTCGGTCTCGCGGTCACAGCCGCGCCATCGCAGGCCGCGGATTCCCGCAACGTCTCCGTCGTCAACGAGACCGGCTACGCCATCAAATTCCTCGGCTTCAATTCGCCGGACGATGGTCTGGACGAATGGGACAACGAGCTCGACAAGACCTTGCAGAACCAGGCGAGCACGTATGTCGAGTTCGACGAGGACGATGAAGGATGCGTCTGGAACATCCGCGTCGACTGGCAGAACTACAACGAGTCCGTGCTGTGGAAGAACGTCAACCTCTGCAAGTTCAACGTGCTGAGGTTGCGCTACGACCCCGGCACCAAGACGACCTCCTTCATCGCGGAGTGAGCGTCGCATCACGGCGCGTCCGCGCCCGCAGCGGGGACCGGCGGGGAGGGGACGAGCGCCCTTCCTCCTGATGGCGAGGATATGACGAATTCGTCCTTTGCAAGCGCCGGAGGCTTTGTTATACGCAGCCGCGCGAACGTTGGTTCGCCCTTTTCCTCGGTAGCTCAGCGGTAGAGCATCCGACTGTTAATCGGATGGTCGCTGGTTCGAATCCAGCCCGGGGAGCCATCAGGCTGTTCTCAGCCGTTCTTTCTCATTCGCACTCATCCGCTAACCCCGTCTAACCATTGAATTTTCCGGCTGACCCGACTGCGTCGGCGTTCGGAGCGGAACGGTTTCGTTCCCCGCCGTTCGCGAAATTTCCGGCGTATCAGTCGGGTATCGGCAAGAAGCAGGGCGGTTTCGAATGAGGTGGTATTTCGAAATCGAGAACGAACCATGAAACTGGCGTTGGCGCTCTCCGACTGGCGAAGCCGCCTAGGCGGTGAAGCTGGCGGAGGCTCGCCGGGGGGCATCAGGACACCAAGATCACCCTCCAGGAAGGCGTTGACCCTTCGGCGGCTCGGCAGGTCTCACGACTCGCGGCTGAATGTCTCTTGCTAGTCGTGACGCTGGTCGATGACGCCGAACTGCCTCGCCTAACTGCGTTCGCTCACGAGGAGCTTGATCGCGCTCTCGATGAGCGGAAGGCGGACAAGCGAACCGGTCCATAGGACATCCCGCTGAACGGCAAGACTAGACCTCGGCGCGTCGGTCCACTTTTGAACACTTGGCGTTCACCCGCGCGACGCTCTGCCGTCGCGGAACGAAGGCATCCGTTGCTCCGTTGGTCGATCTCATTCGTTCAAGGAGGATCGTGATGGACTGGAACCGCGTCGAAGGAAACTGGAAGCAGATGAAGGGGAAGGTGAAAGAGCAGTGGGGCAAGCTCACCGACGACGACCTTGATGTGATCAACGGCAGGCAGGAACAACTCGAAGGCCGACTGCAGCAACGGTACGGCTACGCCAAGGATCAGGCGCAGAAGGAAGTGAATGACTGGTACGGCCGTCAGAAATGGTGATGATAGTCCACTCGAAGAACCCCGCAGATGCGGGGTTCTTTTTTGCTTACGACGCCGCATCTTGCCGCATGTTAGTGCGTGCCGCTGCGATATCTGCCAGAATTTCCCGGTGGTCCAACGATGGGCCAAGTCTTCCAAAAATCAACAACAACCAAGGAGACTTGCCATGCGTGCCTGTGCTCGCGCGGATGATGCTGCTGTTGTGTTTCGCCAAGATATTGAAAGACTTGCGTATCAACTTGCCGAATTGGAGGAACTGCGGAGCCAAGTGCTTGAGGCCGAGCAGAAGAAGCGAAATAGACGAACGCAGAAACACATGGGATTGGGCGCATCGAGCCAAGGCACGCATTGCGGGCAATGATCGTTAAAGGGGTGTTCTTTGTCGCATTGGCATCGCTTGAGACTGCTTGGCTATATGGCCTTGCCAAAGCAGCGATAGCCGTTGGCGATTGGTTGCTATCCTAGAAGCGCAATCACGGCACTTCCCAAGGAAGCTCGCTCAACGCGTTACTCCGGGCGAGGAAGATCAGATGCGCCGATAGGCGGCCTCTCGGCCGTGCGACGACAGGAGGACCAACTGAGGCGGCCTTGCTTCTCGCGCGAAAGCTTCTCTTGGACGGTTGCTAAGATTGCGCTGCCAGAGCGGGCAGGCAACGACCAAGGGGCAAAAACGACCCCGGCCATGGGGGGCTTCTAGAGTAAGCCGGGGCCGTTGAAGTTTGCTTGGCAGGAGTTGCCAAGCGCCGGCAGCCTAACCGGTTGGGGCGTTTCGCTCTGTTCACTTTGGACATAAAATTGGCCCCAGCTATTTGGGCGGCGAGCTGGGGCCATCTCCGCTCGGTGCAGGGGGGATTGCCGACCGGAGCATGCCGAGAACACGCGAAGTTGCCACTTGTTCCTGAGTCACTCGACCGTGCACTTTACTCCCCGCTATCCACAGTCTTGCACGTAAGGGAGATTGACAATCGAGTTGATTCGGCACTTCGGCCCTGTAGCCTTCGTCTTGGGAATGCCAAGGGTTTTGCGTAGGGGGAATCCATGGATAGTACCGAGCGAGCCTTCGTCGTTATCGCGGCGACGGGTTTCTACGTCATGGTCGCTGGCATCACTTGGCTACTGGTTAGTTGAGATAGAGCTGCCGTTACACGCTGACAGGAAACAGACCGCCAACTAAGGCGGCCTAAAGTGAGTGCCAAATCGCCACATCGCGAACCATGTTCTTCGCCGGAGAACTACGGGTATTCGCGAGAGGGCTCTGCGCGCTTCAGCAAGCGGGCTGGCAATGGAGGCAAAGCCCAACCGGACCTCGCGGCCACGAATCCTCCGCGGAGCAGCGCGACCTGTAAGGCCCACGTCAGTTTGTCGCCGTACGATCACTCCGCCGAAGCTATAGGCGACGAGAAATAGGCGGCTTTAGCTGGAGGGTCAGATGGTAGTTCGGACCCTTTTGATAGCTGTTTGCATTTTGCCGTTGAGCGTATGCCCGGGTCTTTCCAAAGGAAGCGGCTCTCATACAGACCCTCCTTGGAATCACGAGCATATAGACGTCCTGCCTGCCGATGTCCGCGCCTACATCACAGGCGTCTGCAAGGGGCCGCCTCAAGCCCAGCACGACTTCGCTACCTACCTGCCGAGCGAACACCGGTGGCGCATCAATCTTGAATACCTTCAATGCGAGGGTCTCGGTCGTGACTTCCGACGAGGCAACCAATGTCTCGATGTGGACTTCGTACAAGTCGGCTCCCACTTTCGGCTCGTCAGAAAGCAATATGCAGCCTGCGGTTTTTGACGGCTAAGCCTCCGTCCAGAAAGTCGAGCAATAGCCAATGAAGTGAAGCCGCCGACGTAAACAAGTCGGTGCCTGTGTTGCCGCCTCAGCCAGCAGGCAAACGCCATAACCTATGCCGGAGCGCAAAGGTCTTCACGCGGTCGTGCACACCGTTTGCCGCGCCGACATCGGAAGGACGCCAAATCGACTCAATTCAAATCGAGGTTCCCTGACGCTGGGCTTACGCGGAGCTGATTCCGATGCCGAACGTTCAGGTCGACCATTCCCTGTTGGTCCCCTCGATTCTGCCCACCGACATCCCCGATCTCAGCGACGACGAATGCCTCGCGTTGCTCGCGCGCGCGGTCGAGACACGCGATTCGGCCCGGCTGGATGAAGTCGCAGCCTTGATCGGCCGGCTCGCCGTCGCGATCGAATAGGGCGCAAAGGCGTCAGGCCTGCGTCGACCGGCCCGAGGCTGCCGCCTTCGGGGCAATCGCCATGTTGCGTTTTGGCGAGGCATGTTCCAAAGATGCCGCCACGTTTTTCCCGCGGCGCCGTCCGCATTCCAGGGTTCCCTAATGTCCGGTTTTGCGACCGCGCGCCAAAAGATGGTCGATGGCCAGGTGCGCACCAGCGACGTCACCGATCGCCGTATCCTCGATGCCATGCTCGCGGTTCCACGCGAGGCTTTCGTCCCCGCAAGCCGGCAGGCGCTGGCCTACCTCGACCTGGACCTCGACGTGGCCGAAGGCGGATCGGCCAAGCGATATCTGATCAAGCCGGCGCTCACCGCCAAGCTGCTGCAGGCGGCCGAGATCGGCGAAGCTGATCGTGTCCTGGTGGTCGGCTGCGCCACCGGCTACGTCGCGGCCCTTGCCGCGCGGCTCGCTGGGCAAGTCACGGCTACGGAAAGCGATTCAGCGCTCGCCGCAAAAGCGAAGAGCAATCTGGCCGCCCTGGGATTTGCCAATGTGACGTGCGCAGCAGCGCCCTGTGAAGAGGGGGATCCGGCGGCCGCTCCCTACGATGTGATCATCGTGAACGGGGCGACCGAAGTGACGCCCAGCGGGCTCTTCGAGCAACTCAAGGAGGGCGGTCGGTTGGTCGGCGTGTCGGCCGAGACGACGCCCCAGCGGGCCGTGATCGTGACCCGCGCTCACGGCGAATTTGGCCACCGCGCGCTGTTCGACGCCGCAGCCCCGGTCCTTCCCGGCCTTGCGCGGGCGCCCGCCTTCGTCTTCTGACGGGATGGAACCCGTTAAAAATACCGTTCTGAATCAGAAGTGTGGCAGGGATGCTGCACGTGAAGAGTTTCCGCTGCGAACAACCGTCGGGTAGTTCCGTCCGGCTTGCCCCCGTCCTATGGTGCGCCGGGGGCAATGACTCTCTGTCACCCGGCTCGCGGGCACGAGCCGGCGATAAGAATGAAACGGAATATCTGGATGCATGGGGTGAAGCTCTTCACCGGAGCTGCGGTTTCGGTCCTCCTGATGGCGCTTGCCGGGCCGACTCCTGCCTTGGCGGAGACGATCGAAGGTGCGCTGGTGCGCGCCTATCAGGACAATCCGCAGCTCAACGCGCAGCGCGCATTTGTCCGTTCGACGGACGAAAACGTGCCGCAGGCATTGTCCGGATATCGCCCCAAAGTCTCGGTGACTGCGAGCGTCGGCACTCAGTATCTGCACACCGACTCGACGGCGGCTAGTAACAGTGGCCTCGTGATACACACGCTCACGAGTGGAAATAATGCGCCGCGCGCTGCCGGTCTCACCGTGACGCAGACACTATTCAACGGCAACCAGACCGGTAACCGGACCCGGGCCGCGGAGAATCAGGTTTCCGGCGCTCGCGAGGGATTGCGCAATCTCGAGCAGCAGGTGCTGTTCTCGGCGGCGCAGGCCTATATGGACTATCTGCGCGATTCGGCGACGGTCGAGGTCAACAAGAGCAACGTACGGGTGCTCGAGCAGACGCTCAAGCAGACCCGAGATCGCTTCAACGTCGGCGAAGTCACCAGAACCGACGTGGCACAGTCGGAAGCGCAACTGGCCGCGGGGCGAACTCTCGAGCAGCAATCCGAAGCCACTCTGACGGCGACGCGAGCGACCTATCGGCGCATCATCGGCATCGAGCCGATCAATCTTGCGCCGGGCTCACCGGTGGATCGCCTGCTGCCGCAATCACTGCCTAGGGCGGTCGAGCTTACGCTCATCCAAAACCCGACCGTGACAGCGGCGATGTTCGGGATCGATGTCGCCTTCATGAATCTGAAGGTGAACGAAGGCGCGTTGCTGCCGACGGTCACGTTCCAGGCCTCGGTCAATCAAGCCTATGAACAAACTCTGATCACTCCAAGCACGTTCAGCGCTGCCGCCATCGCGCAGGCCTCGATGCCACTGTATCAAGGCGGCGCCGAATATGCGCTGATCAGGCAGTCCAAGGAGTCGCTGGCGCAGCAGCGCCTCACGCTCGATCAAACGCGCGACCAGGCTCGGTCCGACACCGTATCTGCCTGGGGCCAGCTCGAAGCGTCCAAGGCGCAGGTGCAATCGGCGCAGGCCCAGGTGACGGCATCGGAGATCGCATTGAACGGTGTGCGCGAGGAGGCGAAGGCCGGCCAACGCACCACGCTCGACGTTCTCAACGCACAGCAGGCGCTGGTCAACGCCCGCATCAACCTCGTGAATGCGCAGCACGATCGTGTCGTGAACTCCTATCGCGTTCTCAGCTCGGTCGGCCGCCTGTCGCCGATCGTGCTCGGCCTGAAGACCAACGTCTACGATCCCAGCGTGCATTACCACCAGGTGCGCGATAGCTGGGCCGGCGTACGCACGCCCGACGGACGCTGATCTCCGCGCTCAAGGCATGATCCGCAATCTAAAGCGCGATGAAGATTCATCGCGCTTTAGATTGGCGTCGCCACATCGCGATGCTGCCTTGCGGTTTGCTTGCAATCGTCAAACGCCCTGACATAGCCTTTCACTGAGATGAGGGCGCGATTCGCGCCGCATCTCATGTTGTTTGCGTAGGGCTTCGGTGACGTGGGCAGGGGCGCACCGCCGCGCAGTGAGTCGCAATCGCCTGATCTGGGGACAAGTCAGGCGGTCGCGGCGAAAATGTCGAGCCACCCATTCGGAACCGGTCAATCCTGTCGTGCTTGGTGTAAAACAACGCATGCGAGGGCGTTGATGATGTGGAGTCGGAGATGACGCAGCCTGCAAAGGTGCAAGAACCCTCGATGGAGGAGATTCTGGCCTCGATCCGGCGCATCATTGCCGACGATGAGGCCAAGCCGCCGCCGACCGAGAAGGCCGCCGAACCTACCAAGCCCGCAGCCGCGCCGGCGCCCAAGCCGTCCGCGATGAACGACATTCCGCCGTCCAAGATCGCGCCGACCAAGCCTGTCGCCGAAAAAACTGCTGCGCCACCACCGGCTGCAAAGCCCGCAGCACCGCCGCCTGCGCCGGCCGCAAGCAACAACCAGGACGATATCGACGCGCTGCTGGCGGGGCTGGACGAGGCGACCCCCGCGCCCGAGGTGCGGGCGCCGGAACCCGAGCCCGAGCCCGACGTGCTCGAGCTGACCGACGAGATGGCGGTTGAAACGCCCGCGCCTCCACCACCGAGCTTTCGCAAGGTCGAACCGGGCGACGATGTCGAATTCGCCGAGGCTGCAGCGCCGTCTTTCCGGCCAGCTCCTCCGCCCCCATCCTACCAGCCGGTCGATTTCAATGCGCCGCCGCTGCCGCCGCAGCAGCCGATCCTAGCCCAGACGACGATCTCGGCCGTCGAGTCCGCCTTCAATTCCCTGGCCCATACCGTCCTGAGCTCGAATGCGCGCACACTGGAGGATCTGGTCAAGGAGATGCTGCGGCCGATGCTGAAATCCTGGCTCGACGACAACCTGCCGGGCCTCGTTGAACGCATCGTGAAGGCGGAAATCGAGCGGGTCTCGCGCGGCGGCCGCTAAGGCGCCGGGCCGCGCGGTCCTGATAAAGCCCTGCTTCTATGACCCATTCGGCCTGGCGACCGGGCCGGAAAGCCGTTTTGCCGCCGGGCCTTCCATAGACCTTTCCATTGACACTTTCCGTTGACTTGGCCCCCGTGCACGGCTTTTTAGCAGCCCCATGATCGAGAAAAACTACCAGCCCGCCGATATCGAAGCCCGCATGTCCGTCGTCTGGGAGGACAGCCTTGCCTTCAAGGCTGGCCGCCCCGACCGGCGCGAGGCCACCCCCTTCACCATCGTGATCCCGCCGCCGAACGTGACGGGCTCGCTGCACATGGGCCACGCGCTCAACAACACGCTTCAGGACGTGCTGTGCCGCTTCGAGCGAATGCGCGGCCGCGACGTGCTGTGGCAGCCCGGTACCGACCATGCCGGTATCGCGACGCAGATGGTGGTCGAGCGGCAGTTGATGGAGCGGCAGCAGCCCGGCCGCCGCGAGATGGGCCGCGAGAAATTTTTGGAGCGGGTCTGGGAGTGGAAGGCCGAGAGCGGCGACACCATCATCAACCAGCTCAAGCGGCTCGGCGCGTCCTGCGACTGGTCGCGCGAGCGCTTCACCATGGACGAGGGCCTGTCGAAGGCCGTCATCAAGGTGTTCGTCGAGCTGCATCGCGATGGCCTGATCTACAAGGACAAGCGCCTCGTCAACTGGGACCCGAAGCTGCTCACCGCGATCTCCGATCTCGAGGTGCAGCAGGTCGAGGTCAAGGGCAGCCTCTGGTATCTGCGCTATCCGATCGAGGGCAAAACCTTCAGCCCTGACGATCCCGCGAGCTTCATCGTCGTCGCCACCACACGCCCGGAGACCATGCTGGGCGATACCGGCGTTGCCGTGCATCCCGAGGACGAGCGCTACCAGAAGCTCGTCGGCAAGCACGTGATTCTGCCGCTCGTCGGCCGCAAGATCAAAATCGTCGCCGACGACTATTCCGATCCCGAGAAGGGCTCGGGCGCGGTGAAGGTGACGCCGGCGCACGACTTCAACGACTTCGAGGTCGGCAGGCGCCATGGCCTGCGCCAGATCAGCGTGCTCGACAAGGAAGGCTGTCTCGACCTCGTCGACAATGAGGATTACCTGCGCGACCTGCCCGAAGGTGCATCGCAATTCGCCGAGGAATTCAACGACGTCGAGCGCTTCGCCGCGCGCAAGCGCATCGTCGAGCGGCTGGAGGCGTTCGGCTTCATCGAGCGCATTGAGCCGCACACCCATATGGTGCCGCATGGCGACCGTTCCGGCGTCGTGATCGAGCCCTTCCTCACCGACCAGTGGTATGTCGACGCCAAGACGCTGGCAAAGCCCGCCATCGCTGCGGTGCGGAGCGGCGCGACGACCTTCGTGCCCAAGAACTGGGAAAAGACCTATTACGAGTGGATGGAGAACATCCAGCCCTGGTGCATCTCGCGTCAGCTCTGGTGGGGCCATCAGATCCCGGCCTGGTACGGGCCGGACGGCAAGGTGTTCGTCGCCGAGACCGAGGAGGAGGCCGTCAGCCACGCGCTCGGCTATTACGTCGAGCAGGAGGTCATCACGCCGGAGCAGGGGCGCGAGATGGCACTCGACCGAAACAAGCGCGAAAGCTTCATCACCCGCGACGAGGACGTGCTCGACACCTGGTTCTCCTCGGCGCTGTGGCCGTTCTCCACCCTCGGCTGGCCCGACGATACGCCGGAGGTGAAGCGCTACTACCCGACCGACGTGCTGGTTACCGGCTTCGACATCATCTTCTTCTGGGTCGCCCGGATGATGATGATGGGCCTTCACTTCATGAAGGAGGTGCCGTTCTCGACCGTCTACATCCACGCCCTTGTCCGCGACGAGAAGGGCGCCAAGATGTCGAAGTCGAAGGGCAACGTCATCGATCCCCTGCACCTGATCGACGAATACGGCGCCGACGCGCTGCGCTTCACGCTGGCGGCGATGGCGGCGCAAGGCCGCGACATCAAGCTCGCCACCAGCCGCGTCGAAGGCTATCGCAATTTCGCGACCAAGCTCTGGAACGCCTGCCGCTTCGCGGAGATGAACCAGTGCGTCGTGCCGGAAGGTTTTGAGCCCGCGAAAGCGACGCAGACTCTGAACCGCTGGATCGCGCACGAGACCGCGCACACCACGCGCGAGGTGACGGAAGCGATCGAAGCCTATCGCTTCAACGACGCGGCGGGCGCGATCTACCGCTTCGTCTGGAACGTCTATTGCGACTGGTATGTCGAGCTCGCAAAGCCCGTGCTGCTCGGCCCGGATGGTCCTGCGAAGGCCGAGACCCGCGCGATGGTCGCCTGGGCGCGCGACGAGATTCTGAAGCTGCTGCACCCCTTCATGCCCTTCATCACCGAAGAGCTGTGGGAGGTGACCGCCAAGCGCGAGGGGTTGCTGACGCTCGAGTCTTGGCCGCTGAAGTCCGCTGGCCCGACGGCGGAAGAGCTCGCGATGGTCGCCGCATCGATGCCGAATGACGGGGCTTTCATTTCCCCGATCGTGCTGCCGATCTTCGATCATGCCGACTTCACCGATCCTGCGGCGGAAGCCGAGATCGGCTGGGTGATCGACCTGGTCACGCAGATCCGTTCCGTGCGCGCCGAGATGAACATCACGCCGGCGACGCTGACGGCGCTGGTGCTGGCCGGAGCCTCCGCCGAGACGAAGGAGCGCGCGCCGCGCTGGGCCGACGTCATCAAGCGCCTGGCGCGGCTCTCGGACATCTCCTTCGCCGATCGCGCGCCCGACGGTGCCGTGCAGATCCTGGTGCGCGGCGAGGTCGCAGCGCTCCCGCTGAAGGGCGTGGTCGATCTCGCAGCTGAGCGCGTGCGTCTCGACAAGGAGATCGCCAAGGCTGACGCCGACATCAAGCGCGCCGAGTCCAAGCTGGCGAACGAGAAATTCGTCGCCAATGCGGCCGAAGAGGTCGTCGAGGAGGAGCGCGAAAAGCGCGAGGCCGCGCTGGCGCGAAAGGCGAAGCTGCTTGAGGCGCTGGAGCGGTTGAAGCAGGTGTCGTGAGGCCCGTTCAGGCGCTACGCGGAAACGGCTTGCTCAGGAATTTCGAGCCGGTGACGCCGTAGCGCCAGGGCAACTCGACCGCCTTGGTGAGGCCGATCCGGATGCCGGTCGCGACCACCATTTTGTCGGTGCGCGCATGCAGCGCAATCGGCGGGCGGTCGAGGGGCAGGGCGTTATGCGCGATCGTGATGCCGAGCGCCTCCGTCAGCTTGCCCGGCCCCGAACACAGCGCATGCACGTCGACCAGATGCCGGCGGCGGCGCATCGCGGCAATCCCATGCGTCGGCTCCAGCGCGCGTATCAGGACGGCGCTGGCCGAGCCTTCCTCCTCGCAGACGAAATTCACGCACCAGTGGATGCCGTAGGAGCGGTAGACGTAGGCAAAGCCGGGCGGACCGAACATCACCTGGTTCCGCGGCGTCGGCCCGCGATAGGAGTGCGCTGCCGGGTCGGTATGATGATAGGCCTCGACCTCCACGATGATGCCGCCGACGCCGTTCACCATCAATGTGGCACCGATCAGGTCGGGGGCGACCTCGTGGACGCTGCGCGCGAAGAAGTCGCGCTTCAGCGGCTTGCCCAGTGCGGCCCTGGAGGGTTTCGATTTTGGAGCCATTCGAGGTGAGAATCGCTAGACGACAGAGCAGGATATTGCCCATATCTGCCATGTTCCCTGAAGCGGCGCGAGCCGGGTTGCGGCTAACGGCGATACCGACTAGGTAGGACCTGAACAGGCCGGACACCCCATGGTCGTTATTGTCGATACCATCACCAACCCGCTGCGCCCGCGTCACCCGGAAAAAGTGAACCGGCCTGATGCTGCTTCACCGCCGAAACCGGACTGGATCCGCGTGCGCGCGCCCAACACCCGCGGCTATGCCGACACCCGCAACATCGTGCGTGCCAACGGCCTGCATACGGTGTGCGAGGAGGCGGGCTGCCCGAACATCGGCGAGTGCTGGGACAAGAAGCACGCCACATTCATGATCATGGGCGACACCTGCACCCGCGCGTGCGCCTTCTGTAACGTCAAGACCGGCCTGCCAAACCCGCTCGATGCGGCCGAGCCGGAGCATGTCGCCGAGGCGACCGCCAAGCTTGGGCTTGCCCATGTCGTCATCACGTCTGTCGACCGCGACGATCTCGCCGACGGCGGCGCTGAGCATTTTGCCAGGACGATCCGCGCGATCCGTGCTGCCTGTCCCTCGACGACGATCGAGATCCTGACACCCGACTTCCTGCGCAAGGAGGGGGCGCTCGAGGTCGTCGCCGCAGCCAAGCCCGACGTCTTCAACCACAACCTCGAGACCGTGCCGTCGCGTTACCTGACGGTGAGGCCCGGCGCGCGTTATTTCCATTCGATCCGGCTGTTGCAGCGGGTGAAGGAGATCGATCCCACGATCTTCACCAAGTCCGGCATCATGGTCGGCCTCGGCGAGGAGCGACACGAGGTGCTCCAGGTGATGGACGATCTGCGCTCGGCCGAGGTCGACTTCCTGACCATCGGGCAATATCTCCAGCCGACCCGCAAGCACCACGCCGTGATGCGTTACGTGCCGCCAGACGAGTTCGCGTCCTACGAGAAGGTGGCCTACACCAAGGGCTTTCTGATGGTGTCGGCAAGCCCGCTCACCCGTTCGTCGCATCATGCCGGCGAAGATTTCGCGAGACTGAAGGCAGCGCGGGCCTCGATCGCCCGCTGACGTCATATGCATCGAGTGTCGAGCAAGCACCGCGTCAACCACAGCGCGCCAGAGATGTTTGATCTGGTCGCCGATGTCGAGCGCTACCCGGAATTCGTGCCGCTGTGCAGCGCGCTGAAGGTGCGCCAGCGGGTTGCAAAACCCGACGGCACGGAGGTGCTGGTCGCCGACATGACGGTGTCGTTCAAGCTGGTCAAGGAATCCTTCACCAGCCGCGTGACGCTCGACCGCGCCAATCTGAAGATCCTGGTCGAATATCTGCAGGGTCCCTTCAGCAACCTCGAAAACCGGTGGACCTTCGAGCCGAAGGGCGAGGGCGTCTGCGACGTCGGCTTTTTCCTGTCCTACGAGTTCAAGAGCCGCATGCTCGCGATACTGATGGGCTCGATGTTCGACGCCGCGTTTGCGCGTTTTTCCACCGCGTTCGAGAAGCGGGCGGACGCGATCTACGGCCGGTCGAAGCTGGCATCGTCATAAGCCTCGCCGCACGCATATCCCTCTTCCAGTTCGGTATGCTTGCCATCGGGTCAGGCGAGACGCAGCGCCTGCCGCAACGTGAGCGCCAGTCCAGCGGGGTTGTCGGAAGCCATCCCGTGTCCGGCCTTCGGGACGATGCCGATATTAACCCCCTGTTGCTGTAGCTGCCTCGGATCGGCGCTATTCGGCAAAGAGGTCTCCCCAAAGATCACGGTTCTTGGAATCGACAGCCCGTGCAGCACTTCGCGCCACGTCGGCTCGCTGCCGGCGACAAGCGATCTCGCCCCCCGATGAACTGCGAAAGGTGCGCTCACGGCAAGTGATGCAGCCCAGGCATGATTCCTCTCGATTCTGGACGCTCGCACCAGGTGGTCGTGGCCATGAGCAACATAGTCAGCCTCGGACATGGCCGCGATCTTGCCGCTCACGATGCCGCCCCCCGGATCAAGATTGGGCTCGCTCAGAACGAGGGACCGGATGCGCTCTCCCAGCAGACTTGCGGCCACGATCGCCACGGATCCGCCCATGCTATGGCCAAAGAGATCGATGGCCTCCGGCGCGATTGCCTCCACGAATTCCACGACGCTGCGCGCATGGTCTGCGACGGTGTAGCCGAACTCTGCAGGACGATCGCTGAAGCCTGCTCCCAGGAGGTCGACCAGCATGATGCGCCTTCCTGCCAGCGCAGGATCGGACGCCACGACGGGATAGTCGCAGGAGGACGCGCAACCCAATCCATGGATGAAGATCAGTGGCAGTCCGTGCCCAGGGATGTCGTGATAGAGCAGGTTGGCTCCCGTGGCCTTCAGCCGGATCGACTTCATCGGTGCTTTATATCTCAACCGCGCGGCGGTCTTCGTCGTTTCACCGCGCCCCGGCGCGGCGAGCGCGCCACTCGTGTGCGCAGCCGGCTTGCCGCCTCGCGACGCGGCTTTGCGGCAGCTTGCGGGCCGCGGGCGAGGTCCATCAGCATGCGCAGAGCCTCGACGACCGAGCGTAGCCGCACGGCGGTGCGGCCGATCGCGCCAAATCGGTGCTCGCGATGGATGATGCGGCCGTCGCGCGCAGCAGCGGCGAAGTGGACGAGCCCGACCGGCTTGCCGGGCGTGGCACCGCCGGGGCCGGCGATGCCGGTGATGGCGACCGCGAGGTCGACGCCGGCGCGCTCGAGCGCACCCACCGCCATCGCGGTCGCGGTCTCCTTGCTGACGGCACCGAAATTGAGCAGCGTGCTCGCCTCGACGCCGAGCATCGCGCGCTTGGCGTCATTGGAATAGGTGACGAAGCCGCGGTCGATGACGTCGGAGGAGCCCGGGATGTCCGTCAGCGCGCCGGCGACGAGGCCGCCGGTGCAGGACTCTGCGGTCGCGATCGTCAGCTTGCGCATCCGGCACAGATCGAGCAGCGAGCGGGAGAGGGCGCGTGCGTCGCTGCCGCCCATGGCTTACGCGCTCCAGGGCAGGCGGATGGTGGCGCTCGCGGTCGCTGCGATGCCTTCCTCGCGGCCGGTGAAGCCGAGCCGCTCGCTGGTCGTGGCCTTCACCGCGACGCGCGAGATGTCGACGCCCGAGATCTCGGCAATGCGCGCGCGCATGGTGTCGCGCAGGGGACCGATCTTCGGCCGCTCGCAGATCATCGTCACCTCGAGATTGGCGACGCGGCCGCCGCGCATCGTGACGCGCTCGATGGCGTATTTCAGAAACTGGTCGGAGGAGGCGCCCTTCCACTTGGGATCGCTCGGCGGGAAGTGCGAACCGATGTCGCCGTCGGCGAGCGCGCCGAGAATGGCGTCAACCAGCGCATGCAGGCCGACATCGCCATCGGAATGGGCGAGGAAACCCTTGCTGTGCGGCACGCGCACGCCGCAGATCATGACGTGGTCGCCTTCGCCGAAGGCATGCACGTCGTAACCGGTCCCGGTCCTGATGTCGCCAAGCTGGCTGGCGAGGCGCGCTTCCTCGCGGACGAAGTCTTCGGGGGTGGTGAGCTTCATGTTTGCAACATCGCCTTCAAAGGTTGCGACCGTCAATCCCGCCCATTCCGCGATCGCCGCATCATCTGTGAAATCAGAGCGTCCGTCCTTCGCCGCGCGACGATGCGCGTCGAGGATGACATCGAAACGAAAGGATTGCGGCGTCTGCGCGATCCGTAAGCGCGCGCGGTCGGGCGTTCCCTCGATCTGGCCGGCGACACCGATCAGCTTGACGGTGTCGTTGACGGGGATCGCGGGGATGGCGGCACCATCGCGGCTCGCGGCTTCGATCGCGCGGGAGATCAAGGCCTGCGAGACAAACGGCCGCGCCGCGTCGTGGATCAACACAAGGTCCGGCTTGTGCGGAGCGAGCGCTTCGAGGCCGGCGAGCACGGAAGCCTGGCGCGTCGCTCCGCCGCTGGTCGGGGGCTCATGGCGCAAACCTTTGACTGCCGCCGTGAACATGGCGCCGTCATCGGGGTTCACCACCGGCTGCACCAGCGCGACATCGGGGTGGTTGCTGAAGGACTCTATGGCGCGAAAGATCACGGGCACGCCACCGATCGCGCGGTATTGCTTCGGGCCACCCGCGCCTGCGCGCAGCCCGCGTCCGGCCGCCACGAGAACAACTGCGGTCCGCTCTGATTTCGCCATAGCGCTTAAATACTCAATTGGTAGTGATGATCGGGGCGAGGGGTAATTTTGGCATGCCTCTAGCACGGTCACCGCGGAAGAACAGTGGTGTTTGCCGGATTGTCAGCAAGCTTTTTGCTGCACTGCACTTGAAAGATTGGAAGATCTGTCTAAACTGTAGGCATGACGCTTGACTGCACAAGAATTGTGCGCAAGATAGGTCATGGCGAGCGCGATGAGGCGCCGCCTTTGAGACGAGACGTCCGTGACCGGCCCGGTAGGAATTGGCGCTAAGCCGTTGAAAATAGGTGATATTGACGTCGCCAACCCGGTCTTCCTGGCGCCCATGTCGGGGGTGACCGATTCCCCCTTCCGGCGGCTGGCCGCGGAGCTTGGGGCAGGTCTCGTCGTGTCCGAAATGACCGCCTCCGATGAGCTCGCCAATGGTCACAGGATGTCGCGGCTGCGCTGCGAGGCGACCGGCCTTGGCCCGCATGTGGTGCAGCTTGCCGGCTGCGAGGCGCACTGGATGGCGGAGGGCGCCCGGATCGCGGAAGCGGAAGGCGCCGACATCATCGACATCAACATGGGCTGCCCGGCCCGCCACGTCACCGGCGGCCAGTCCGGCTCGGCGCTGATGCGCGACCTCGACCATGCCTTGCGCCTGATCGAGGCGACGATCGCGGCTGTGAAGGTTCCGGTCACGCTAAAGATGCGGCTCGGCTGGGACGACCGTACCCGCAACGCGCCGGAGCTGGCGCGGCGCGCCGAGACCGCCGGCGTCAGGCTCATTACCGTGCATGGCCGCACGCGCTGCCAGTTCTACAAGGGCGAAGCCGATTGGGATGCCGTGCGCGATGTTCGCGCGGCGATTTCGGTTCCGCTAGTCGTCAACGGCGACATCACCGCTTACGACAAGGCCGTGGCAGCATTGGAGGCCTCCGGCGCCGACGCCGTCATGATCGGCCGTGGGGCGCAGGGCCAGCCTTGGCTGCCCGGTCAGATCGGCCGGCGTCTCCAGGGCGGGGCGGAAGAGGCCGCCCCCTCGCTCGGCGAGCAACTCCATTATGTCCGCACACTTTATGAGGGCGTCTGCGAGCTCTATGGTTTGCGCATTGGCCTCAGGCACGCGCGCAAGCATCTCGGCTGGGCGCTCGACGTTGCGGCGCATCTCAGTCGCGCGCCAGCCGAGAAGCTGAAGGGCTGGCGCCAGAGCATCCTCACATCCGAGGATCCGCGTGCCGTTCACCGTTCACTGCAAGACGCCTTCGACGACTTTGCATGGAGCGCTGCTGCATGAGCTCAGCCGCTGAACATCGTCGGCCGCTTCCGTCAAACGGCGACGCAATCCTCGACGCACTGCCCAATCCAGTGCTGCTGATCGGGCCGGACGGCAAGATCATCGACGCCAATATCGCGACCGAGGCGTTCTTCGAGATATCGACCCAGTTCCTCAAGCGCCAGTCGCTGAAGGAGCTGGTGCCGTTCGGCAGCCCGCTGCTGGCGTTGATCGACCAGGTGCGCTCGTCGAATTCACCGATCAACGAATACAAGGTCGATCTGGGCACCCCGCGCATGGGCGGCGACCGCCAGGTCGATCTGCATGTCGCTCCGCTCACCGAACGGCCCGGCTACATCGTGGTGATGCTGCAGGAGCGCACCATTGCCGACAAGATGGACCGCCAGCTGACCCATCGCAGCGCCGCGCGCTCGGTGATCGCGCTCGCCGCGATGCTCGCGCACGAGATCAAGAACCCGCTCTCCGGCATCCGCGGCGCGGCCCAGCTGCTGGAGCAGCAGGCCTCCTCGGAAGATCGCATGCTGACGCGGCTGATCTGCGACGAGGCCGATCGCATCGTGACGCTGGTCGACCGCATGGAAGTGTTCGGCGACGAACGGCCCGTCGTGCGCGGCCCGGTCAACATCCATTCCGTGCTCGACCACGTGAAGCGCCTCGCGCAATCCGGCTTTGCCCGCAACATCCGCTTCATCGAGGACTACGATCCCTCGCTGCCGCCGGTGCTCGCAAACCAGGATCAGCTCATCCAGGTTTTTCTCAACCTGGTGAAGAATGCCGCGGAAGCCCTGATCGACGTGCCCGACGCCGAGATTCAGCTCACCACCGCCTTCCGCCCCGGCGTGCGCCTGTCAGTGCCCGGTCAAAAATCCCGGGTATCACTGCCGCTCGAATTCTGCGTCAAGGACAATGGACCGGGCGTGCCGGACGATCTTCTGCCCAACCTGTTCGATCCCTTCGTGACCACCAAGCAGACAGGCAGTGGCCTCGGCTTGGCGCTGGTCGCAAAAATCATCGGGGATCACGGTGGCATCATCGAATGCGAGTCTCAGCCGCGCAAGACGACCTTCCGCGTGCTGATGCCGATGTACTCGACCTCCATCAAACACGCAGATCAAAGCAGTCGCGCCGACTCTGCCGGGAAGCCGTCGCCTGCGTCACAGGGGGCAAAATGAGGATTGAATATGCCCGCAGGTAGCATTCTCGTTGCCGATGACGATACCGCCATCCGCACGGTTCTTAATCAGGCTCTGTCCCGGGCAGGGTACGAAGTCAGGCTGACCGGCAACGCCGCCACGCTGTGGCGTTGGGTCAGCCAGGGCGAGGGCGATCTTGTGATCACCGACGTGGTGATGCCGGATGAAAACGCTTTCGACCTGTTGCCGCGCATCAAGAAGATGCGGCCGAACCTGCCGGTCATCGTGATGAGCGCGCAGAACACGTTCATGACCGCGATCCGGGCCTCCGAGCGCGGGGCTTACGAATATCTGCCAAAACCCTTCGACCTGAAGGAGCTGATCGCGATCGTCGGCCGCGCGCTGGCCGAGCCGAAGGAGCGGACCTCGAGCCCGGACGAAGACGCGGAGATGGAAGCGATTCCGCTCGTCGGCCGCTCGCCGGCGATGCAGGAGATCTACCGCGTGCTCGCGCGTCTCATGCAGACTGACCTGACCGTGATGATCACGGGCGAGTCCGGCACCGGCAAGGAGCTGGTGGCGCGCGCGCTGCACGACTACGGCAAGCGCCGCAACGGTCCGTTCGTGGCCGTCAACATGGCGGCGATCCCGCGCGACCTCATTGAATCCGAACTGTTCGGCCATGAGCGCGGCGCGTTCACCGGCGCCAACACCCGTGCCTCCGGCCGCTTCGAGCAGGCCGAGGGCGGCACGCTGTTCCTCGACGAGATCGGCGACATGCCGATGGAAGCACAGACGCGCCTGTTGCGCGTGCTCCAGCAGGGCGAATATACCACCGTCGGCGGCCGCACCCCGATCAAGACCGACGTCCGCATCGTTGCAGCCTCCAACAAGGATCTGCGCGTCCTGATCCAGCAGGGGCTGTTCCGCGAGGACCTGTTCTTCCGCCTCAACGTCGTGCCGCTGCGGTTGCCACCCTTGCGCGAGCGCATCGAGGATCTGCCCGATCTCGTGCGTCACTTCTTTGCACTCGCCGAAAAGGACGGCCTGCCGCCGAAGAAGCTCGACGCACTGGCACTGGAGCGGATGAAGCAGCACCGTTGGCCCGGCAACGTGCGCGAGCTCGAAAACCTCGCGCGGCGCCTCGCTGCTCTCTATCCGCAGGACGTCATCACGGGCTCCGTCATCGACGGCGAGCTCGCACCACCCACGATCAGCCCGGGTGCGGCGGTCCAGCAGGGCGTCGACAATCTCGGCGGAGCCGTAGAGGCGTATCTGTCCACGCACTTCCAGGGCTTCCCAAACGGCATGCCGCCGCCCGGCCTCTATCACCGCATCCTCAAGGAGATCGAGGTCCCGCTGCTTACGGCTGCGCTTGCCGCCACCCGAGGCAACCAGATCCGCGCCGCCGACCTTCTCGGCCTCAACCGCAACACGCTGCGCAAGAAGATCCGGGACCTGGATATCCAGGTCTATCGGAGCGGGGGCTAGAGCCGCGTCCACCCCTGTCATTCCGTGGCGATGCGTTAGCATCGAACCCGGAATCTCGAGATTCCGGGTTCGGTCCTACAGACCGCCCCCGGAATGACTGTGGATGCGCCTGTCCGCCGCGGTGGACACGCCGCGGAATTGTCGCAATTCGGCAACAATGTGATATGAATGCATCAGTATCCGTGATCCACGGATCCCCGTTTTCAGCATCACCATTGCCGGAATGACCAGCGAAGATAGTTCGGGCGCAGCCTTTGATACGTCTCCAACCGCAGAAGCCCGGCGCTGGTCGCCGCGCCGCTGGTTGGCGCCGTTCGCCGTCATGCTGGCGCTGCTCTCGGCGTTCCTGACCTTCGTCGTCCTGACCGGGCTGACCCGTATCGAGCCGACGCCTGACGTCGTCAGGTCGTTCCTGATGATCAACGCCGGCACCATACTGCTCCTGGTCGGCATCATCGTCCACGAGATCTGGCAGATGATCCAGGCGCGCCGGCGGGGGCGGGCGGCGGCGCGGCTGCATTTCCAGATCGTGGGGCTGTTTTCGGTGATCGCCGTGCTGCCGGCGGTGCTGGTCGCGATCGTCGCCAACGTCACCATCGAGCGCGGCCTCGACCGGCTGTTCTCCGGGCCGACCAAGGAGGTGATCCAGAACTCGCTGACGATCGCGCTCGCCTATATGCAAGATCATGCGCAGCTCATTCGCGGCGACATTCTGGGAATGGCCAACGACATCGCGCACGCCCGCCCGCTCTATGACCAGGACCGGCGGTCGTTTCGCGAACTGCTGACGGCGAGCGCCGGCTCCCGGAACCTGCCGGGCGCGATGATCATCGACAAGAATACCAACATCCTTGAATCGGCAGACACCGGCATCCGGCTCGCCTATTCGCCTCCAGCTCCGGAGTTCCTGAGCAATGTCGGTGAGAGCGAGCCGGAAATCGCTGTGCTGCCGGAGAACAATTACGTGGCGGCCGTGATCCGGCTCCGCGCCTTCAACGACACCTTCCTCTATGTTGCCCGTCAGCTCGACCCTCGCGTCGTGGCACAGGTCAAGCAGACACAGCTGGGTGTCGCCGAATATGCGCAGATTGAATCGCGCAGACTTGGCATTCAAGTCGCGTTTGCGCTGATGTTCGCGGTGATCGCGCTGACCATCCTGATGGCCTCGGTGCTGATTGGCCTCAACTTCGCCAACTGGCTGGTGGCGCCGATCAGGCGGCTGATGAACGCGGCCCATACGGTTTCGACCGGCGATCTCCACGTCCAGGTCCCCGTGCACAAATCGGAAGGCGATCTCGCCCAGTTGGGCGAGACCTTCAACAAGATGACGCAGGAACTCCGCAGCCAACGCGACGAGCTCGTCAGCGCCAGCGACCTGATCGACAGCCGTCGCCGCTTCATCGAGGCCGTGCTGTCCTCGGCCTCTGCCGGCATCATCGGCGTCGACGCCTCCGGCAGCGTCGGTATCCTGAACCGCTCCGCGGAGAAGCTGATCGGGCACGCCGAGTCCGAGACGCTCGGCCATCCCTTGTCGGAGGTGCTGCCCGAGCTCGACGACATGATGAAGACCGCGCGGGAAGGCACCCAGCGGCTGGTGCAGGGGCAGATCACCATCATGCGCGACGGGCAGGAGCGCAACCTGTCGGTCCGCGTCAGCGCGGAGAAGACCAGCCAGCCGCGCGACAGCTACATCATCACGCTCGACGACATCACCGAGCTCGTTTCGGCGCAGCGCACCTCGGCCTGGGGTGACGTGGCGCGTCGCATCGCGCACGAGATCAAGAACCCGCTGACGCCGATCCAGCTCTCCGCCGAGCGCATCCGCCGCAAATTCGGCAAGACCATCACCGAGGAGAAGGACAAGTCGATCTTCGACCAGTGCACCGATACCATCGTGCGCCAGGTCGACGACATCAGACGCATGGTCGACGAGTTCTCGCGCTTTGCGCGCATGCCAAAACCGGTGATGGAAGGCGAGGACGTCGTCGACACCGTGCGGCAGGCGGTGTTCCTGATGAAGGTCGCGCACCCGGAGCTCGACATCGAGACCACTTTCAAGCAAGACCCGCTGCGCGCGCAATTCGACCGCCGGCTGATCTCGCAGGCCGTCACCAACATCGTCAAGAACGCGACGGAAGCGATCGAACAGGTCCCCCCGGAGGAGCTCGGCAAGGATGGTGGAAAGGGCCGCATCGATGTCGTGGTCTCGCGCGAAGCCCAGGACGTGCTGATCGACGTCGTCGACAACGGTATCGGCCTGCCCAAGGTCGCGCGCTCGCGGCTGCTCGAGCCTTACGTCACGACGCGAGCCAAGGGCACGGGCCTCGGCCTTGCGATCGTCGGCCGCGTCCTCGAAGACCATGGCGGGCGCATCGAGTTGAAGGACGCCTCCGATTTTCGGGAAGGCCAGCGCGGCGCCTGGATGCGGATGCGTTTTGCGATCTCGGGCCATGCCAACACCGTCGAGGTGAAGGACGCGGCTCAGAAGGCCCGGGAAACAGCCAAAGAACCGAACACAAAGGCGCCGGCCGCCGAAACCAAAGAGCCGGCAGAAACGACTAATGATGCAACAAGAATCAAAGCCTCAACGGGCAACTGACAGAGCGGGCGCAACCCATGGCAAATGAAATTCTGATTGTCGATGATGAGGCCGATATTCGAGATCTCGTCGCGGGCATTTTGGAAGATGAGGGTTTCGTCACCAGGACCGCGCGCGACAGCGACTCTGCCCTCGCGGAGATCGCCAATCGCAGGCCGCATCTGGTGTTCCTCGACATATGGCTGCAAGGCTCCAAGCTCGACGGCTTGCAGCTGCTCGAGCAGGTCAAGAAGGACAATGTCGACCTGCCGGTCGTGATGATTTCCGGCCACGGTAACATCGAGACCGCGGTCGCCGCGATCAAGCGCGGCGCATATGATTTCATCGAGAAGCCGTTCAAGGCCGACCGCCTGATCCTGGTGGCGACGCGCGCGCTGGAAAACTCGCGGCTGAAGCGCGAGGTGAGGGAGCTCAAGCAGCTCGCCCCGACCGCGAGCCAGCTCGTCGGCCGCTCGCCCAGCATGAACCAGCTCCGCCAGACCATCGAGCGCGCAGCCAAGGCCAACAGCCGCATCCTGATCGTCGGCCCCGCTGGCGCCGGCAAGGAGTTGACCGCGCGGACGCTGCATGCGGCCTCGGGTCGCGCGGACGGGCCCTTCGTCGTGATCAATGCGGCGGCGATCACGCCGGAGCGGATGGAGCACGAGCTGTTCGGCGTCGAGCAGTCCAATGGCGAGCAGCCGCGCAAGTCGGGCGCGCTCGAAGAGGCTCATGGCGGCACGTTGTTCATCGACGAGATTGCCGACATGCCGCGCGAGACCCAGAACAAGATTTTGCGCGTGCTGGTCGAGCAGTCGTTCCAGCGCGTCGGCGGCACCGGCAAGGTGCAGGTCGACGTGCGCATCATCTCCTCGACCGCCCGCAACCTCGAGGAGGAGATCGCAGCCGGCACTTTCCGCGAGGATCTCTATCACCGCCTCTCGGTGGTCCCGATCCGCGTGCCCGCGCTCTCCGAACGGCGCGAGGACATTCCGGAGTTGATCGACTATTTCATGGACCAGATCTCGGCAGCCACGGGGCTGCCCAAGCGCCAGATCGGCCAGGATGCGATGGCGGTGCTCCAGTCCCACGTCTGGCCCGGCAACGTCCGTCAGCTCCGCAACAACGTTGAGAGAGTCATGATTCTCGCCGCCGGCGGTCCGGAGGTGATCATCACCGCCGACATGCTGCCGCAGGACGTCGGCTCGATGGTCCCGGCGATGCCGACCAGCAACAATGGCGAGCACATCATGGGCCTGCCGCTGCGCGAGGCGCGGGAGGTCTTCGAACGCGACTATTTGATTGCCCAGATCAGTCGTTTTTCAGGAAATATTTCTCGCACGGCCGAGTTCGTTGGCATGGAGCGTTCGGCACTACACCGGAAGTTGAAGGCGCTCGGCGTCGGTTGAGCCGCGTCCGATCGGCCACACATTCATAATATCGAAGGAAAATCATCGATTTCCGTAGTTTTTCGGAGGATTTGGATGCGGGCTGCCGCGTGAAGCGGCTTGCCTAATAAGCGTACCTGTCTTCTAATCCTTTCGCCGACCCTCCGAGGGGGATCTCATGAGGGAAGGCAACCGGGAGTGGCCCACATCACAGAAGAAGGCCGCGACCGGTCGGACTATCCAAACAACAAGAAACTCAAAGCGAGATAACAAAAATGGCGGCAGACCGCGCACAAAACCTACAAGACACCTTCCTTAATCACGTTCGCAAAACCAAGACGCCACTGACGATCTTTCTGGTCAACGGAGTAAAGCTGCAGGGAATTGTGACCTGGTTCGACAATTTCTGTCTGCTGCTCCGGCGCGACGGTCACTCGCAGCTCGTCTACAAGCATGCGATCTCGACTATCATGCCCGGCGCTCCGATCCAGCTGTTCGAAGGCGGCGAGGATCAGCCGGCTTGAGAGTGATCTGATTGGAACCCCGGAATTTCGACGGGGGCGCTGACCGTCCGCGGTCGGCTGGGGCTGGACAGACAGGGCGGGTGATCGTCATCGGCCCCTATATGCGTGTGCGCGCCGGCGGAGCCGACGCGCAATCGGAGAGCCATGTCCTGCGCGATGCCGAGGCACGGCTCGAAGAGGCCGCCGGCCTTGCGCGCGCCATCGACCTCGAGATCGCAGATAGCCTGGTCGCGCCGATCAGCCAGATCCGTCCCGCGACCTATCTCGGCAAGGGCAAGGTCGAGGAGATCACCGGGCTGATCAAGAGCCTCGAGGTCGAGCTCGTGGTGATGGACTGTGCGCTCTCGCCGATCCAGCAGCGCAATCTCGAGAAAGCCTGGAACGCCAAGGTGCTCGATCGCACCGGCCTGATCCTGGAGATCTTCGGCCGCCGCGCCAAGACCAAGGAGGGCGCGCTCCAGGTCGAGCTCGCGCATCTCAACTACCAACGTTCACGCCTGGTGCGGTCCTGGACCCATCTCGAACGCCAGCGCGGCGGCTTCGGCTTCATGGGCGGTCCGGGCGAGACGCAGATCGAGGCCGACCGACGGCTCATCTCCGAGCGCATTTCCAGGCTCGAGAACGAATTGAAGAAGGTGCAGGCGACGCGGCGGCTGCACCGCGCCGGCCGCCAGCGCGTGCCGTACCGCGTCGTCGCGCTGGTCGGCTACACCAACGCCGGCAAGTCGACGCTGTTCAACCGCCTGACCCGCGCCGACGTGCAGGCAGCCGACATGCTGTTTGCGACACTCGATCCGACCTTGCGCGCGCTCAACCTGCCGCATGGCGGCAAGGCAATGCTGTCGGACACCGTCGGCTTCATTTCCAACCTGCCGACCCAGCTCGTGGCGGCCTTCCGTGCCACGCTGGAGGAGGTGCTGGAGGCCGACGTCATCCTGCACGTTCGCGACATCTCGCATGAGGATGCCGAGGCGCAGCAGAGCGATGTCGACGCCGTGTTGCGCCAGCTCGGCATCAACCCCGACGACTCCGGCCGCATCATCGAAGTCTGGAACAAGGTCGACCGGTTTGATTCCGGACAGCGCGAGGAGCTGCAGAACATCGCTGCGCGCAGACCATCGGATCATCCCGCGATGCTGGTCTCGGCCGTGTCGGGCGAGGGGATCGACACACTCCTCACCGCGATCGAGGAGCGGCTGGCGGCAAAACGCACCACGCTCGATCTCTCCATCGACGCCGCCGACGGCGCCGGCATCTCCTGGCTGCATCGCAATTCCGAGGTGCTGGCGAAAGAGCTGCACGACGGCCGCTTCGACATGACCGTGCGGGTGGATGAGACCAAGCGGGACATCGTCGTGAATCGCTTCGACGCCGTGCCGCATCACGCCGCGTAGGCACGACCGCGAATAGCGCGTAGCCCGGATTACGCTTGCGCTCCATCCGGGTTACAGCAGCGGCGTTACCGGCGGGCTTCCTTGCGTCTATCGTCTGCAGGCTTCTCCTCCGCTTTCGCCGCGTTCCACAGAACGTCCATCTCCTCAAGCGAGGCCTGCTCCAGCGTGCGTCCCTTCGCCTCCAGCGCACGCTCGATGTAAGCAAAACGGCGCTCGAACTTCGCGTTGGTCGCGCGCAGCGCGGTTTCCGGATCGGCGTCGACATGACGGGCGAGGTTGACGACGGCAAACAGGAGATCGCCGGTTTCCTCGGCCAGTTCCTCTTTGTCGTTGCGGTCGAGCGCGGCTTCGATCTCGTCAGCTTCCTCGCGGATCTTCTTCAGCACCGCTCGCGGATCGTTCCAATCGAAGCCGACGGTGGAGGCCTTGCGCTGCAAAGCCATCGCGCGGGTGAGCGCAGGCAGGCCGGCCTTGACGCTTGCCAGCAGTGATCTGTGCAGCGTTTCCTCCGGCGGCCGACGCGCGGCGCGCTCGGCCTTCTCCTCGGCCTTGATGCGCTCCCACGCGCTCTTGACGCCAGCGGGCTGGATGTTGCCGTCCTTGTCGGCAAAGACGTGCGGATGGCGGCGGATCATCTTCCGCGTGATCGCCTCGACCACGTCGCCGAACGCAAACGCGTTCTCTTCCTCCGCCATGCGCGCGTGATAGACGACCTGGAGCAGGAGATCGCCGAGCTCCTCGCGGAGATCGTCGAAATCGCCACGCCCGATCGCGTCGGCGACCTCATAGGCCTCCTCGATCGTGTAGGGCGCGATCGTCGCAAAATTCTGCTCGAGGTCCCAGGGACAGCCGGTGACCGGCGTGCGTAGAGTCGCCATGATATCGATCAGGCGTGAAATGTCGCGGGAAGGGGTCATTGCGGGCCAAATCTCCTCAATGTCGGCTTTATGCCGCAAGCGGCCCGGCGTTCCCAGCACAACGCCGTGAAATGAGCCGATTTCCACCGATTGGCGGCGCCAGCACGCGATGCTAAATCGCGTCCATGAGCGAATATTATTCGTCCGAAACCGCCCTGGTGCTGTTCTCCGGCGGCCAGGATTCCACCACCTGCCTCGCCTGGGCCCTGAGCCGCTTTGCGCGGGTGGAGACGCTGGGCTTCGACTACGGCCAGCGCCATGCCGTCGAGCTCGCCTGCCGCGAGCACCTCGTCGGTGGCCTGAAGCGCTTGCATCCCGATTGGGCGGCCAAGCTGGGGGAGAGCCACACGCTCTCGATCCCGACGCTGGCCGCTGTGTCGGAGACGGCGCTGACGCGCGACGTCGAAATCGCGATGGGCTCCGACGGCCTGCCCAACACGTTCGTGCCTGGCCGCAATTTGGTGTTCCTGACCTTTGCCGCCGCGCTCGCCTACCGGCGCGGCATCACCCATATCGTCGGCGGCATGTGCGAGACGGATTACTCGGGCTATCCCGACTGTCGCGACGAGACCATCCGCGCGATGCAGACCGCGCTCTCGCTCGGCATGGCGCGGACGTTCGAGCTGCATACGCCCTTGATGTGGATCGACAAGGCCGCGACCTGGCAGCTCGCGCATGAGCTTGGCGGCGATGGCCTCGTCGACCTCATCCGCGCGCAGTCCCACACCTGCTATCTTGGCGAACGCGGCGCGCAGCATGACTGGGGCTATGGCTGCGGCGAGTGTCCCGCGTGCAGCCTGCGCGCGAAGGGATGGTCGGAGTACGTTGCGCGAAAGTGACGCCATTATCTCGGTGTCATCATCCGCGAAAGCGGATGATCCAGATGCTATGGGGTAAGCGGCGACTGGGGTAAGCGGCGGTGAGGGTGTGGACACCCCTCGAACGCCGTGAT
>NZ_JBANAZ010000040.1:0-86156 GCF_059803455.1 Bradyrhizobium sp. UFLA05-108
GGCCACTTCTACATCCATAATGGCGACGATTCAGCCTTCGTTTGCGAACGCGGCTGAGTTCTTCAACAGCCTGCTAGGGCTGACTCAAGACGAGCTCGCCGAACGCTGCGGCTTGTGATTGAGGCCATCTTCCCGATCGGTAAATTTCAAAGACCAAAAGCCTAAATATTCCCGATCGGTAATACCGGCCGAGCGGGAAAAAGGCTCTACCTTCTGGTCGAGCGCTACGATCGTCTCAAGACGTCGGAAGGCCAGATCGTACGCGTGCACCAAGAGGATTTCTGTCAATTGCTTGGGTACTTCCCAAGCTCAAAATACGAATTTACCTCTCCTTCCGTCAGGAGCGGTCCGGGTCTCAAGGCGTTGTTCGACGGTGCCGCTCGTTTCATTCAGCCAGGTGCCAGACTGGCGCTTATGGATGCCGTCATCTACAACATCTTGATCTGCAACGTCGACGCTCACGCCAAGAACTATTCTATCCTGATAGGTGCGAGTGGGTCGGCGAAACTCGCGCCGCTCTATAACTTATGTGCGGCGAAGTCTATCCTAAGATCACGAAGCGGCTGGCGCAGGCCCTCAACGGTCGAAGGGAAGGTATCCACGTTCACGGCTCCGATTGGCAGCAACTGGCAAGACAGGTATCGCTGAGCCCAGCTCGAACCCTCAAACGAGTCGAAGAACTTTGCGAACTGGTCAACGCGAATGCCGACGCGGCAAAAGATGCAATCGCATTATCGCCTGTAGGGTCGCACCAAATGCTCGATCGGATCGCGTTCGAAGTGAAGAAACGGGTCAAGCGAATTCGCAACCAACTATCGAAACTCGATCAATCTCTTCCAGATGGACATGAAGAAGTAACGGCCGATAACTAATGAAGCCCGGTCGTCCTCAGACGTTTTGGTGCTAGGTCTCAAAATGCCGGCGCTCCCGCTTCCCACCTTGGAAGTTGTCCAATAGAATCAAGCCAGGAACTTGGACTGCACGCTTTAAGTATTAGTCCTTTTTCACAAACGGCCGATGATCGCAGCCTCAGGCCGATTGCGAAAGTCGCCCAGGTTGCTTGATGCGACAAATCAAAGCCGATCGTAGAAAGCTGACATTGTTTTGGTAACCTTTTCGGATGGATTGGCGCGAAGATTGGAGACGAAATGTTCGGCTCTCCAATCAAAGTTTAGCTATGCTTGCGATGTCGTGTGGCCTCATGCGATGCGGGACGCCTCCTGTAACATGATCTCGCGCATCCAGATGCTTGCCTGATCATTGTTGTGAAGCGCCGGCCATTGCACGGCTTCGGTGAAGGCTGGAAGCGGCAGTGGAAGATCAACGATCCGCAGCCGCATCGTCGCCCCGAAATGTCGCGCCAGCCGTGAATGCATGGTCGCGATCCGTTCGGTGCCCAGCAGCAGCGGAGGGATCATGCTGAAGCTCGGCACCGAAACCTCGATACGCCGCTTGTGATCATGCTCGAGCAGGAGCCATGCCTCGATCGAAGGCTTGAGCGTTCGTCCGAACTGCGCCGCAACGTGTCCCATCGACATGTATCGCTCGACGGTGAGCTTGCGTGAAAGCTGCTTGTTCGTGTGACAGCCAACGCACACCAGCGTCTCGTCAAACAGCTTTGCCTTGGGGTGCACGTCTGACATGTACATTTCTGGAAAGATCAGGAAATCAACCTCGCCGCGCTGAAGTGGCTCGTCCGGTTGGTCGTCAAACGGAATCAGCTCGAACGTGATGCCGGGGGCCTCGCGCGCAACACGCGCGATCACCGTCCGAAAGAACAACAACGTCATGAAATCAGACAGAATGATCCGGAAGCGGCGGTTCGATTTGGCCGGGTCGAACGTATCACCCTCGGTCACGGAAAGCTGGATGTGCAGCAACGCTTCGCGGGTCGGCGCAGCCAGCGTTTCGGCAAGCGGCGTCGGAACCAGTTCGCGGCCGCGCATCGTGAAGAGATCATCGCGGAAATAGGCACGCAATCTGGCGACCGCCGCGCTCATCGCCGGTTGGCTCAAATGGATGCTTCGCGCCGCCGCAGTGAGGCTGCGCTCGGTCATCAGCGCGTTGAGCGCGACAAGGAGGTTCAGGTCGAGACCTTTGAAGCGCATGATGAGGCATCCACGCTATAGATACGGCTTATAAACACAATCGATTGTACCCATGCCTCACGGTATCACAAGCTGCAAAAAATACGGGGAGGACATTCATGGCTCAGACCGACTTCGATGTGGCCGTTATCGGCTATGGACCGACGGGCCTGACCGCGGCATCGCTCCTGGGGCAGCTCGGCCACCGCGTCCTGGTCGTCGAACGATGGCCGTCTCTTTATGGTCTTCCGCGATTGACGCATATCGATGGAGAGACCGCGAGGCTGCTCGGCTTCGCATGCGACATCGAGGAGGCGCTCAGGGATTCATCGCCGATCGAATCCTACATTTTCTATAATGCAAAAGGAAAGCGGCTGGTCGATGTCGTCGACATCCCCAGCCTGCCGATGGGATTTCCGGCGCATATCTCGATTCATCAACCCGATATCGAGGCGGCGATCGACCGGTGCGCAGCTTGCCGAACGTCAAGGTACGCCAGGGGGTGAAGCTCACCGGCTTGAAAATATCAGCCGGAAACGTCGAACTCTCGCTAAAAGCAGGCGACGTCGCGGAAACCGCGCTACGTCTTTGCAGTCGATGGCGCCAAGAGCTTCGTCAGGTCCGCGCTCGGGATCGAACGCGGCGATTCCGGCTTCAACGAGCGCTGGCTCAATATCGACGGGGAGCGCACGCGGCCGCTTCCTCCAAGCTTCGAGGAAACAAAGCAGTATTGCGATCCGGCACGAGGCCACATGTTCCTGCCGATCGGCACAAATCGTCAGCGGTTTGAATTTGCGCTGCTGCCGGACGAGGACACCGACGAGATGGAGCGCGCGGAGAGCGCCTGGAGAATCTTGAAGCAATATCACGATGTCGGCCCGGACGACCCTCGGATCATCAGGCAGATCGTCGACACCTTCGAATGCCGGATGGCGCGAAGCTGGCGCCGCGGGCCGGTGTTTTTGGGAGGTGACGCCGCACATACCATGCCGCCCTATCTCGGGCAGGGCGCTTGCTCCGGTATCAGGGACGCCGCGAATTTTGCCTGGAAACTCGATCTCGTGCTCCGGAACGTCGCATCACCGGAAATCCTTGAGAGCTACGAGCCCGAGCGCCGTCCGCATGTCGCGCACATCATGCGTACGGCGGTGATGTTGGGGAAAATCGCCAATACACATAGCCGCACGGTCGCGTTCTTCCGTGACCTGGCTTTCCGGTTCAACCTGGTCCCGCCGCCGCCGCCATTTCCTTCCCTCTCCGCCGGCATCATTCAGGATGACCGTCGCGGCGCCTGGGGAAAGGCGGTGGGCTCGATACCGCCACAGGGGCGAGTCAGGATCGGCGATCGAGTTGCAAGGCTCGACGACCTCGTCGGTTACAGTTTCGCGCTGATTGCTGAACGCAATCCAGCGGCTATTCTTGGCCCATCGCGCATGGGCTTTCTTAGGAGTCTCGGCTGCCGCGCATTGACGCTCGCCGACGATGCCGGCGCCGGCGTCGAACGCTTGCTCGATATCGATGGAACCTATTCGTCCTATCTCGCCGAAAAGAACACTGCCGCGATGATCATCCGTCCGGACACCAATCTGTTTGGCTTTGCCGCCGGGCTGAAGGACGTCACCGACCTTGTAGAAAATCTCCAGCAGAAACTATCGTGGCGCACGGCGGCATTGGCAGCGTGAACATGACTATATCCGAACAACAGGCCAAAGAAATCGAGGCCCTGTGCCGAGCGATGTCGCTCACGCGAATGGTCGACTATGGCATGACGCTCCAGAAGGCACAGCTCGCACATCAACGGGTGCGCGAGGGGAGGCCCTGGGACCTCGTGCTTGAAGAGATGGCGCACGAGGAGCAACGCCTTGCTGAGGCCGCCAGTGATGTAGCGCTTGCCCGCGAAGGCTGGCACGCCGCTGCTGTGAGTCTGATCTTTGCTCAAATGGCCTTCAATGCGGATGGCGAGCGAAAGCGGGAGCTCTATCGCCGGATGACCAAGTGCTTCGCGCGCTTTGCTGCGCTGTCGCATTATCCGGCGACGAAGGTAGAAGGGCCATACCGGCACGGGATGCTGTTTGGATGGCATTTTCAAGCGGTTGAGGAGCGAACCCCTGCAAGCGTGATTGTGTTCGGGGGTATGAGCGGCTGGTCCACGGCCTATCGGTCGATGGCCGAAGCGCTCTGTCTGCAAGGAATCGACTGTTTCCTGGTAGATGGTCCAGGGCAGGGCGAGAGCAGGCTTGAGGGAGGCATCCTCGCCGATGACGACGTCGCAAGCGGCTTGAGCCGCTTCGTCGATCTTGCCCTAATGCGCGCGCCTGGTCAGAGGATCGGGCTGTGGGGCAACAGCTATGGCGGGCTCCTCGCGGCATTAACTGCCATCCGCGACAGCCGTGTGCACGCCTGCTGTATCAATGGTGCTCCGTTGCGCACGGAGGTGCCGCCGTTCCGCACCGCGCAAGAACAGCTCGCCGCGATGTTCGGCTGCCACGATCCGGATTTGCTGGCCGAGCGTGTTTCCGCGCTTATCTTCGACGGCCGCCGCACTCCTATCCCCTGTGCGACGC
Source organism: Bradyrhizobium sp. UFLA05-108 (assembly GCF_059803455.1). Classification (NCBI taxonomy): domain Bacteria; kingdom Pseudomonadati; phylum Pseudomonadota; class Alphaproteobacteria; order Hyphomicrobiales; family Nitrobacteraceae; genus Bradyrhizobium; species Bradyrhizobium sp. UFLA05-108. Next base: position 4,652 of record NZ_JBANAZ010000040.1, read on the forward strand.
TGGTGCTTGAGGGCGGCGCCGATGCCCTGGTCAAGCCGGGATCTCAGAGTGCGTTTCTCGAAGGCAACGCCGATCCCCGATCGCGCCTCAAGTCCTGGCCAGACGGCGAGCACACGATCTACAACTATCGGGACGAGCGAAACACGCTGGTAGCGGACTGGTTTAGCGGGGTGCTCAGATCGTAGCCGCAGGCCGCTGGATCGGGACACGCGCCGGGCCAAGCCAGTCGAGCGTCGGGACCACGAACGGCTCGGCCAACGATGTGACGAAAGTTCTGGTCCTGCTCGGCGATATCGACGCCGGCTATTCTGCCGGCTTTGGAGGCGAGGCCTTTGTCACGTACCCGAATGCAGTCAGGGCAGGGCGGCAATGCGTTTCGGGCCGTGGCAGAAAGCGGCAGTCGTCTTCCAAGCTGAATACGAGGGTTCGATTCCCTTCACCCGCTCCAAAGCTCTTTCCCTATTGAAAACAGGCGCTTACGTCCTCGTTGTGGACGAGTTTTGTCGCTCCTTCTCGATTTTCAGACACCCACCGTACAACCAAGCATCTATCCTTCGTCCCTGTTATCGAGTCCTTCTCGCAGGGATGGCGGGCTCAGCGGCATTCGAATCCTTGGGCGCGCCATCAGCTATCCCGCACAAAGTGGCTTAAGAGCCGATATGATCGTGGCGGCCGCCCACAAGTACTCGACAAGGTCCATCTAGCATGTGGGAAAGCATACGGAGCCGCTGCACGTTACGCCGGACCGATTTCATTGCATTCACCACATTCGTGGTCGGGCTGGGGACGCTCATGCATCAGTGGGATTGCAACGTCGGGGCAGGGTCCCGAGGTTAATGGTGATCTGCGCAGACCCATTCGCTTGACGACAGTGATCGTGCACAGCCTAGACTGTCCCTCGACAGGGTTGTAGAAATGGAGCCGTACACTTAATTTATTTAGGGATGCCTTAATCTCGCCGATCGGATCGGCTCGATTTGGGCGAGCAGTCATAGGTTCAATCTGGACCAAAACAGCGAGCTAATTTTGTCATGTCGACATCGACCGAGCCGCAAATTCTCGAATTTGCAGCAGCGGTCGAAAGGCTCGCTTTGCTCCAGGATCCCTGCGCAACCGACGTCCTGGCGGTGCTGACCTTGCGCGAAAATCTCGCGCGAGTCTTAAGTCAAGCTGTGCTCGACGCGCCCCAGTTAGAAAGCCTTTGCCTGGCAGACGCAAGCCTGCGGGCACTTTTCGAGACAAAGAGGCTCGGCAAATTTACCGACGAGGCGAGCCAGTGGCGCGCCTCGGTCGGCGCAAGCCCGCTTCAATGGTGGTGGAACCTTGATGAAAGCATTCTCAGCGGCCACGTCAAAGCGACGTGGTATTGGATAGCGATCGCCGGAATCGTTCTGACGATTTCTGTCGGTTTAATGACTGAAGCGGCCTCGCGATTTCTGAAGGATGGCCCGGACTTGTTCGGCGCGTTAAGCGTAATCGTCCAAGCCCTACTTGCTTTGCTGTCAGCAAGCGCCCTAACGGAAAGCGGTCGGCTCCGTATTTCTAGACTCTTCGATGACCTGAAACTGCCGCTGGTCGGGCAAGCCGCTCTCACGGTCAGTGTCACGGTAGCTACGCTGCTTGTGGCCATCGCCCTTTATGCGTCGTTGCCGTGGTGGGCACGCCTTTACAACGATCACGGGGACGCGCGACACAGGGCCGGATCGCTCCTGGAAGCGTCGGACGCATTCAAGCGAGCCATAGCTCTGCAGCCGGACTACGCGCAAGCGCATTACAATCTCGCGACAGTATACGAAGACCTTCTTCAAATCGATAAAGCGATAGGTGAATACCGGTCCGCGGTCGCGTTGGATCCGGGCTTTCGCCGGGCCCATAATAACTTGGCTCACGTCATCCTGATCGAAGGCAAGTATCCGGGTGTAGCGTTAAGCGTGCTCGATAAACTGATTTCTCGATTCGAGATCCCTGCCTCGCCGGACGATGAACGGTATTCCGCCTACAAGAATCGGGCTTGGGCCAAAATTCTTCTGAATGAGCCGGCTGCGGCAGAGGCGGATGTCCGCAAAGCCCTGAATGTCAAGGCGAACGGGGCGTCTGCTTACTGCTTGCTGGCCAAGATCACGGAAGGTTCGGCAATAACGGACGACGCCAAGGCGCAGAACCGATCCAATTGGGAGGCCTGCTTAAAGTATGCCAGCGAGGATCCGTCTATCGAAGCTGCCTGGCTGGTCGAAGCAAGGCGCAAAGTTCAACTCAAGTAGCTCGCCTCGATCAAATCTTGCAGCCGTGGGGCTGCTTGCGGCTCGACGACGTGATTGTCGCGTCGTTTTCTTCTTCCTGGGGCTTCTGTGGGCCGGCTCAACCGTTGCTCAGCCGACGGTGCCCGCATGTCAGATCGACAAGGTTTTGCCGCCGGCGAAGAAAGGGCTTTCGGACGAAGCGCATCTCAAAGAGCAGCAAATCTCCGAGACGGCCGTGCAGGATCCCGAGGGCGCACTGCGTCGCTATCAGGAGCTGCTTCCAAAATTCAAAAAGGCAGGAGATAAGGAAGGTGAGGCGCAAACCATCAGCAATATCGGCGTTCTGCTTCGCCGATTGGGAAGATATTCGGAATCTCTGTCGAGGCATCGCGAAGCCCTTGCTCTCCGCAGGGTCAATGGTGAATGCCGCTCCCTGTCGCAATCGCTGAATAATATCGCGGTGACGTTGGGAGTCCTGGGTCGCGAAGGCGAAGCGCTGAATGCGCTGCATGACGCGCTCGCGATAAGACAAAACGTTCAGGACCGTGCTGGTCAAGCCAGGACGCTCGTAAACATTGCGCTTGCCTACAGGCGCATGGGGAAATTCGAAGACGCATTTAAGGCAATCTACGACGCATTCGATCTTCAAGTCGAAGAAGCGGAGGGTGGGCTGCGGAATACTCTCGGTCTTCTCTATAAGGACGTTGCGCGCAACGATGATGCGTTGTCCGAATTCCGGCGCGCAGAGAGGTTTCACCTCGAGAGCAACGATCTTCTCGGCGCTCGAGCCGCGGCACTCAATATCGGGCAGACTTTGCACGGTGCAGGCGATTCCGAAGGCGCGCTCGAGGCCTTCGAGCGAATGCTGAGCTATTCGAGGCAGCCAAGGGACAAAGCTACCGCTCTAATGAATTTAGCCCTTGCGAAGGCAAGTTCGGGTCGAATTGACGAGGCGCTGGCCGATGGGCAGCAGGCATTGGCATTGGCATTGGCGAACGGCGACTTCGATCAAACCAACGTGGCTAGTCTGCTGGGCGACTACGGACTTATCTTGCGGCGCAAAGGTGACCTCTCTAAAGCGCTTGACTATTTCGAGCGTAGCCTTGCGACCACGCAACGGGCGCCGGAGGCTGGAATTAGTCCGACGGCGCGTGTCAGCGAAGCGACCGCATTGCAAGCAATAGGCATGTTGCTCGAGCAGAAAGGTATGATGGAAGAGGCGCTCGACCACTATCGCCGAGCGATCCGAGTTCGTGAAGGCATGCGCTCGAGCGTTGGAGTTGATGAGCTGCGAGCCGGCTTCGCCGAGCAAATCTCGGACCTCTACGGGCGGATCACTTTGTTGCTTGTGAAATTAGGCCGTCGCGAAGAGGCGTTCTCATACTCGGAGAGAGGTCGTGCGCGAACGTTCATAGAGTCGATGTCCCAGCAGAGGCTTGTCTTGGCCGACCAGCAGACCTCCGAGCTGGCGCGGCAGCAACAGGAATTGGCCGGAGAGCTGACGGCCCTCGAGCGCGATATCGACTCTGCTCGGCAAAGCCTTAGTGAGGGCAGGTCAGCCATGTTGGCCGCGCTGGGAAGCCAACTGGATCGGAAGCGAGCCCAGTACGAGACCCTGACGACACGATTGAAGTTGAAGGGGGGGCCGCAAACCGCGCTTCTCGATCTCGATCCCGTGCTGCTTGATCAAATTCAGCGTGGGCTCACCCCGGAAACAAGTTTAGTCTCCTATGTGACAACCTCGGATGCGACGATTGTCTTCGTCATCAAGAGCTCCTCCTTTGACGCTCTGATCTTGCCAGTTTCAAGATCGAAGATTGCAGACGCCGTCGAATGGTTTCGTGAATTTGCACAGACGGATGACTCTGCTCGATCGGATGGTGGCCTTGCAGAGCTGTACGTCCTGCTCATCAAGCCTATCGAGCCGATGCTTGCCAGCCTCGTGGGCATCGTTCCTCACGGACCTCTGCACTATTTGCCGTTCTCAGCGCTCACGGATGGCCAGAAGTTCTTGGGTGAAAAGCGAAAGCTGTTCTATCTTCCAAGCGTGGATTTCATGCGCTTCATGCCGCCAGCCTCAGCGTCGGCTCATCCGAACGTCACAGTGTTCGCGCACAGCCGGGCTGGTATGCCGTTGCTTGTGTACGCCAAACGAGAAGCAGAGGGCGTGGGCAGTGCCTATGGCGTCCTTCCGTTGACCGACCAGAGTGCTAGCGAGACGGCGCTTCGCAAAGCGGGTCCGGGCAGCACAGTGATTCATATCGCGGCCCATGGACAGCTGAACTCGAAACGGCCGGGATTCTCACGAATCCTTCTGGCAAGCGATCCAGAAAACGATGGAAATCTGAACGTTTACGAGCTCTATGGGCTGGACCTTAGTCGTGTCGGATTGGTGGTCCTGAGCGCGTGCGAAACGCAACTGGGTCGTCAGAGCTCTGGCGACGAGCTCATAGGCCTTAATCGCGCGTTTCTTCTGGCGAAAGCGAGAGCGATTGTCGCAAGCCTTTGGAGCGTCGACGACGAAGCGAGTGCTCTCCTGATGGAGACGTTTCACGGCGGTCTGGTCAAAGGGAATTCGATGGCAGAAGCTCTCCGGGAGGCGCAAGACGTTGTGCGGAAGAGATATCCGCATCCATATTATTGGGCTGGCTTCATCTTGAACGGAAATCCCGGGCAGGGATTGAAGCTCCCCATTAAAGGCTCAATCGCAAGGGCCGAGTAGCACTTTGATGATACTGAGGCATCCGGATGGAGAGAGTTGATGAGGTGCGCTTCAGATTCGATGACTAAGAGGGCGATCGACCTGTTTTGTTTATGTCTCTTCGGGTTCTCTGCCCTTCCGTCACATGCACAGCAGGCGGCTACCCCTCGGTCGCTCAACTATCTGATCGCCACGGAGGGCAATATTTCTCTGAAGAGAGCGGGGTGGAATAAACCGATCCGAGCTTTCTTCGGCGCGAGAATTGCGTCGGGTGACGAGCTCTTTACGGATAGCAAAGTCGCTACTGCGGTTGTCGTCTGCGCGGATCTCTCTTTGCATACTGTTAGCGACTTTCCTTCAGGGAGTCCCTGCGGAGCGGTTTTGCCCGATCTCATTTACAAGGAAAGTCGGGTGGCTCCGGCCCGAAACGCCGGAGCGGGTTCAATCCTGGTTCTGTCCCCGCGCAGCACATCAATCCTGAATGCGCAACCGGCGATAAGGTGGACTCCGCTGGCCGGAATCGCAGACTATAGCGTCGTGGTGCGAGGTCCTGGCGGATGGCGATGGCAGACGGACGTGCGCGGGAAGACCGAATTGATCTACCCAAAGACGGCCGCGCCGCTCTCTCCTAATGTCACGTACAAAGTCTCAGTTAACGGCGGCGGTCGTAGCTCGGATGAAGAGACGACCCCCAACCTCGGATTTGTGCTCATTTCGCCGAACGAAGCAGAAAAGGTGCGCGCTTCCGAGAGCAAAATTCGTGCGTTGAAGCTGCCGAGCGAGTCGACTCAATTGCTGCTTGCTGCTTTGTATTCGGGTAAGGATCTAAAAGCCGAAGCGATCGGGTTACTCGGTGAGGCGCCTGGCGCGAATGAGCCCGCGCTTTTACTCGCATTGGCAGACTTGCTGGTCGCCGTCAAACGAGCAAGCGAGGCGATTGAGCTTTACAAGAGGGTAGCTGATGTGGCCGTTAGCCGGGGAGATTTGGAGAGCGAAGCTATCGCTAACGATCAATTGGCGAAACTCTATGGAACGGCGCTTGGCAACGCCAAGTTGGGATTGACTCATCTCGATCGCGCAATCGCGATCTATCAATCGTTGGGTGACGAACAGCGGCTCAAAGACCTGATTGAGAAAAGAGCGGAATTGCAGAAGGGATAGCGGCAAGTGCATGAGCCGTCGTTGTCTGCTCCGTGCACGGCGGCGGAGGCCGAGGGCGCGCTCTCCCCAATCCACCTAATGTTTCCGCAGTCGTCCAAAGTGACCGTATTGCGGTCGTGCCAGGTTAAGAGCTTGAAAAGGCCTAAGAGAAGGGGGCGGGAACTGTCGGACCAATTGATCTAACCTTTATGACGTCTCCTTCGGCCGGCTATCGCCGCAAAACCCGGCCAAGGCGGATCGGCACGTAGTTTTCAATATAGGCCAAAACTCCTGGAGACGGGTGGGTGGAGGAACGACTGCGCCCGGGTTGACGGACGTTGCTTCGACTCCGATCGCGCCATCCAGGCCCCGAAAGATAAAGTCGGGGATCGCAAGGTTCCGGCGCAGGTGCGTAACCGAGCTCTGCAAAGGTCGCAAACCGATATAGTTCCCACAGTCGCGCGTCGAATGCCGTCGTCTGGAATTGCTCGACAAAATTGCCATCCATGTCCTCGTAGAATCGCATCATAGCTTCGATGATCTCGCGGGCCGGCGAATAGCGCGCCTCTGAACGCAGGATACGGAAGCCTGGGTTTAGTCCCTCCAGTGGAACGCTAGGTGTGAGGAAATCCAAGGCCGCGCCCGGCGCGTCACCCTCGAAAAAGGCCTCGTCCGGCTCACCATTATGAAGTTCCATTTCTTCCAGAAGGTCGCGCCGCGTTTCCGGGGATGTCCCGGGTTCTGTTGAATTTCTGAAGAGGTCGGCGTTGCCCACCTTGAGCCGGTAGGCTCGGGGTGCTGATTCCACAAAGGAGAGCAACGCCATGACGAGAGATATCACACCGGCTGGTTCGCCGGCGACCGGGGCTGTGGACGAAGCGTTTGCAGAAGTGCGGGCGAGCTTCGATCGGTTCTGCCTTGCGGCAGGGATCGAGGCGCTCGGCACGATGATGGAGGCGGATGTCACGGCGGCCTGCGGGCCGCGCCACGGTCGCGACGCGGCGCGGCGGGCGCACCGTTGGGGCCGAACGTGGGGACGGATCGGCTTCCACGGCGGCAAGATCGAGGTCGAGCGCCCGCGGGTCCGGGGCGTGGACGGCCGCGAGGTCACGATCCCGAGCTGGGAAACGGCAGCGCAGGAGGACTGGCTCGGTCGCTGGGCGATGAACCTGATGCTGATCAATGTGTCGACGCGCCGGTTCGGCCGCGCTGTCCGGCTGCCCGAGGGTGACGTGCCGGCACCGCTGGCGGACTTCATGGCTACCGATCTGTCCGCGCTCGACCTTCTGGTGGTCCAAATCGACGGGCTGCATCTCGGCGACGATCTCGTGCTGGTCGCCGCGATCGGGGTTGACGGCGATGGCAAAAAGCATCCGCTGGCGCTAGTGGAAGGGGCGACCGAGAACGCCGCAACGGTTCAGGCCCTGCTGGACAACCTGATCTCGCGCGGGCTCGACCCGACGGTGCCAAGACTGTTCATCGTCGACGGCGCGAAAGCGTTGTCGAAGGCGATCCGCCGCACCTTCGGTTCGGCCGCCGCGATCCAGCGCTGCCAGATCCACAAGGCGCGCAACATCATGGAACGCCTGCCGAAAGAGCACCATGCTGCCACCCGTCGGGTGCTACGCCAGGCCTGGGAGCTCGATGACGCCGACAAGGCTGAAAAATTGATCCGCAATCTCGCGCGCCGACTCGACCAGCAATGGCCCGGCGTAGCGGCCAGCATCCTCGAAGGCCTCGACGAGATCCTGACTGTCGTCCGGTTGAAGCTGCCGAAGGAGCTTCGTCGATCACTCGCCTGTACCAACATCGCCGAGAACATGATGGGCACCATTCGCCGCGTCACGCGCAACGTCAAACGCTGGCGAGATGCCGCTATGGCCTTGGGATGGGTGGCGGCCGGCATGATCGAGGCCAACAAGGGCTTCCGACGATTGAAGGCGCATAAGCAATTGTCGGTTCTGCGTGCGGCCCTTCAAGCTCACCACGCTCGCATGACGATCAAGCCCGTTGCCCACGTCACGAGGGCCGCGTAACATTCGTTCCGGCAACGTCGGCCCGACGTAGTTCAACAGCGATCGGGACATCTCCGCGTTTCCTCGATGGAATGCAAGGAGCTGTTCGCATCTATTGCGCGAAAGCGAAGCCGTTCATCACGACCTAGAAAGATCCAGCCCCAGTCGTCATCTTCGAGGTCTCGCACGACGATTCCGATGATCCGTTCATCGCCGGTGGCGTACCATTCCGCTTCTTCGAAAACGGTAACCGTCGCTGGATTGCGCGCATAGCCTGCGAGCGCGTTGAAGCGGCGGGAGGAGAGCTCCTTGATTTCGACAAGGATCCTTAGCATGTGCTTGACCTTGTCGATCAGATCATCCCGCGAACGCAAGGGGTGTGCTCTAGAGTTCGCACACGTCCAATTTTGTTGAGCCCTAGACCTCTGAGCGTGCGCCGCTGGCACGCTGGCCGTCGGATCGGACTACCCGTCTGCACGACCTTGATTAGGCCTTGGGCCATGCCATGCCTCTTGTATGCTATGGAGCTGACAAAGCGGGACGGTCACGCAAATATAGCGAGAGCCCTTCGAACGGCAAACCAGCCACGTCGTGAAGACCGATGCTCTGTAGAACGGGCCGCATCGTTTTACTTCCCGGCAACTTCCTCGTTCGGGCGCGAGCGGCCGAGAGTACCATTCCGGAAAAGTCGCGCCATTTCCGCGGCGTTGTCCAACTTGATCTGGCGGAGCGCGTTTTCCAACCTGTTCTTGCGACTGCGATCAATCCATCGGCGATTGACCGCCTTAGGTGAATCTGGCAATCGTAGACGCTCGCCGCGATGTCTTTCTGCATGGCGCAATCGTCGCCGGTTACTTCATTGAATTCGATCATTTCTGACGGTTTGCGGTAAACTCGCACCCCCTCCGGGTCTTGGCGAAAGAGGGCGCCCAGCCGATCGCTTCCTTCGAGGGTCAAAGCGGCCGTGCGGGAATCGAAGGCGTTGGTATGGCCCACGAAGCCTCCCTGAAAAATTGGATCCAAGGACGGCAACTTGATGGGTTGGTAAAGCCAGACCACGGGCTTGTACAATTTAAGCCTGGTCACGGGACTGCTGACTGCCGTTGGGTACTTGAAGTCCTGCAGCATCAGGCGCCCGTCGTCCGGTCCTCCGATCTGTAGCGTCATGGTGTCAGGGAACGGAAGCCCGCACCCTTTCGAGCAAAAGAAGTCGGCCGAGACGTTCAAGAGCGGCGTGTCGTTGGCCCGAAGTCCAAAGCAGCTCGGCATTTCGTTAAAGATCAAGCTGTCGGCGCCGAAGAGATTAATGCCCTTGCTCTGGCCATCGAATGCATAGACCGCCAGCATGCGATCCTTCTTCCCGATGCGCGTGTCCCGATCAGGTCATCCAACGGCATCGCCGTCGGAAAGTAATCGGCGGGCTGCCGCGTGAGGATATCGCGATGCGTGAAGTTGGGTATACCCGGTTCGTTGTCTCCGGCAAATACGCCAACATCGAGCTCGCATGCCAGTCGTCGGACAGCGAATACCATGGTATCGAGCATATGGAGATCCTGCGTACCGGTCACATAACCATAGATGGCATAACGGTTGTCGGCGTTTCCATTGTCGCGTAGGTGAGCCATGAACTCCTCAGCGGTCCTCTCCCGCCAGAGAACGAGGTCGAGCTGACCTGGCCTGGCAAGCCGGTCGGGCAACAAATCGCCGGCGAAGGCCTTCACGTCTTGGTGCAGGCGAACCACATTGTGGCTGTAACCTCTTGTGCCATGACCATTCACAAGCAGCGCGGCCTTGTAATATTTTTCAAGCGCGTGCACCGCCAGCCAAAGAAAGTCGGTGTTGAGGCCGTTGTTGGCACACCAACGCACCGTTACGTAATTTTGGTCCGCCGTTCGCACAAAGAGCTCACGAGCGAGATTGTTCTTCGAGGATACGAGGCTCACTGACTTGGCTCCTTTGTGGTTTTGGGTAAGCGACGGCCGTATCATCGGTGGGCTGAACGCGCCATCCCATTGAAATATTGGACAGAAACTTGTCGTCGTCATTCGGATCGGATGATGTGGACCGTCTGACGAGTTTGCTATCAAGCTACAATTACCGTTGTTTTCATCAGGTCCCAGACCTGGCGCTGCGATTACCCTTCGTTCGAACTCGCGCCGCGTTTAGGATGCCAATGGACCCCGCTTTCACTTCCATCCTCCGGCGAGACCAGCATGTGGCCGGGCAGTGGCCAGCGCGTTCGATGGTGCCGATCTTGTAGGGCACCATCGTCTCGGTAATCGTCCACGTCTCGTTCTCTCGGTTGCTTCGGGAACAAAATAATTTGCGTAGACCCACCTGAGTCGTGAGGTAGCAGGCGTAAATGTTCTGGCTTGCATCGTGTTGAAGAAGTGGCGAGTGAAATCAACCTCGGAGCCCGCCGCGGTTTCAATGCCGACGTGGATCCCCCCAGGACGATCGCTTGGAAGCTGCCGCATTGCGTTCGCGATGGTGCTGCGGAAGTGACGCGCCTTTTGACGCACAGCGGCTTCGGATTCGATGACCCAGCTGACCACGCTGCCTGGTAGACAGCGTCGGCATATGTGGGCCTGAGGCCGCCATGCTGTGATCGGCCGTATGAATGTATCGTCCGGCCAGGAGTTCGATCATCCGACTTCCATCGAAATAGGCGTAGTCTTTGGCGAGAATTCGCCGGAGCAGCGTCCAGTCGATGGGGCGCACTCGTCCGGTCGCCACCTCATCCTTCCAGGGCGTCAGCGATCGCCGTTCAATAGCCGATCTCACATGTCGCAAGAGATAGTCGTCCTCGACCTCGTCCAGTTCGACTTGATACTTCACCTCGACAATGAGGGATTCGCCAAGCTCCAGCCACAGCTGATGGACGGGCTGCGCGAGTACTGTGCCCCGAGACTTCTCGCGCGCGGCATAGGTTGAGGGCACCAGGCGCTTGCACTCTGCCGCCCAACGGATTCCTGTCCGGAAGACATAAATGTCAGGAGTTTGTCCGGCATCCAGGCGATGGTCCGACTACGCAGCTGACGCCAGTTGCTTAAGAACCGCCTCCAGACGTGGGCTTGCCTCTCCAGTCGCAGCCTTCACTGCTCGATAGGTCGTCACAAGGTCCGACTTGGAAACACCGTGTATCGCGGCAAATTTCAAAATAAGCTCGGGTCGAACGTCCGTAAAGAACGTCGCTATATGGACATGCCATGACCCGGTGCCGCTCAACGCAAGGTGCTTTGCGAGTTGAGCCGCCGATATGACTTTCTTGTAAGGTGCATTGGTAGTGCTTAGAACCAACTCGTCCACCTCTCGGTCAGAAATCGATTGTCGCACCGAATGGCCCACTTCTTTGGACGCTTTTATCTTGAGCACGTCTTCGAGCTTGCATCGGCGATGCTTACCCTCGTAGCGGAAGGGAAGCTCTCCGGCCTCCATCTTACGGACCACCATGGGGCGCGAAATGCCCAAAATCTTACCCGCGTCCGCTGGCGAGAGCTCTCTGTCGATCGGAACTATGGCAACTCCAGAATGCTTCAAGGTCAGCTCGGTAAGCTGGCGCAGCAGTTTGAGCATCACGCCGTCGACCTTCAGATCAGCGGATTGCTTGCGAGCAAATTTGCCAAGCTGCCGCGCCACGACCTCAGCGTCTCGTCGAGCCGCCTGGCCAATCCTTTCGACTTTCGTTTGTGCAGGCGCCATAGCGAGCCTCCATTCGCTCAACTGAAATAACTGAAAATGGTTCGTTTTTCAACCTGTACTCGATCTTTTGATCGGCGCCTCATTGTCTCTGTAAGTCATTGTTATATCAACGCAATATCTGGTGAAGGGTCTCCGTTGGCCGGCTCGGCGGGATAGTTGTTGCGGCGATGAACTGTCGTCCGCGTCCGATGGTCGTTGGCCAGGCACGGTGATCTCTAGCCCGAAGCTCGCATGAAGGCGGAGACCATGCGAGGGGCTCGCTGCCGATCCCGAAATTACGGACCCGATCCCCTGCGATAGCGGCCTAGGGAACGGGCGATCGTGGAAAGCCGCCGGCGCGCTGCGCGTCGGCAGCACGACGTGACAAAATAAGCGCGCAGCAGTCCAGAACCAAGTCTGAGCATGCCAGATGATCGCGGGAAACTTAGCCCAAGGTCTATCGAGCAGAAAGACGGCGCATGGCGTTCAACTATGCTCATTATCGCCATGGTTGCATGATATAGACTTGCACCGGTTGGCTGGGAACCAGATTGATGAAGAGTATTCGCAATGCCACCATGGTAGGAACGTTCGTAGCAGTCGTCGCCGCACAAGTCACTTGGGAGTTTGCAAATACCTATCTCGCTTGCACCCTTGCGCTTGTCGCTTCATTCAGTGCTGGCTTTTGCGTCGAGCGCGTTTTCATCAAATGGGCGCATCGCAAGATGACTTGCCTTCACGGCGCAGACTGGGGTGCTTAGACAACGGTCCTACTGGCGTCGCCGCTCATCCGATGGAGCCGCCACAGCGAAGGTGAGTGAATGATGGTTGATTGTATCGGCGCGAGGTCGATCAAAGTCGAGGTTCTTGACCCAGACGTGCTCGATTGCCCAGTCTGTTGTGGTCGTCCATTTCTCGTCCAGAACGACGCCGGCACTTGGCGCCTTCACTGCGAGGCGTGCGAGCCGTACGGAATGATAGTCGCGACCAGACCGTGCAGTTCGCCACATAAGGCGATAGAAATCTGGAACCGTGACAGTTCGACACCAGCGACAGATTCAGAACTCGCCGAAAAGGCCGAGCTGCGCGACATCTTCGGCTCGGGACCTTGTCTAGAACTAAATCTCGAAGCGCAACGCGAGCCGTCTATGGACTTCTTTTGTGAGCTGAGGAAAGGGTCGCCTCTTCATAACGTTCGGAACAACGGTACCGAGTCGTTCAGCATTATGCCCATCGACAAGAGCGTGGACGCAGCAGGCCGATTTCAACGTGTCGCTCTATTTGCGATCGCATACGCTAATGACGAATACAGGGTGATGCCCCACAAGGATACAAGCTTCGGTGTAAGAATGTACGACGTGGTCGTGATCCAGAGAGTTTCATCCTAAGAGCCGCCACTCGTGAAACAGATAGCCAGAGTGAAGCATGCCTAGGAATGGGTCTCGGCGATGGAGCAAGGAAGAGGACAAACGTCTGCTCGAACTCGCCTCAAACAATGAGGTACCGAAACGGATTTCCATCCTTCTCGAGAGAAGCGAAAACGCTGTCGCTCGGCGGCTCAAGCAGTTACGGCCGAAGCTCCCAAAATCCTAGCCACCCTCCTGAATTGATGTCGCAAAGCCCGGGGTCGAAGTCCCGCGCTGAATAGCATTATCCAGAGAATCTCCAAGCCTCGGCGGCAAGCCACAGTCAGGGGAGCAAACTGCCTGCCCGATGGCCCTTCTGTAGCCGAAGCCCACAACCAAGCCGACGGCGAAACCCATTCCGGTGAGGGCCCAAAGTTCCTGGCCGTCCATCGACGAATCGGCAACCGCCACGCGCCGCGCAGCCGAAAGAGTTTCGTGCCTCAGCACAAGCGCCGTATCCCGCTGTCGTACAAAGAGAGAAACTCAAGAGTCCGTGCCAACTGCGCAGAAAGGCTCTGGAAATACCTTTCTGTATTTTTTCGACGGCTTGATTGCTAACGAGCTGGCTCGGCGGCCAAATTATGCTCGACAAACGTCGCGATGCGGCCGTGCCGCCGCTGTGGGCTCCGGCGCGCGCATGGGATGCTGTCGCGCCCTCGGCGATGCAGACGGGCTTCAGTTGGAAAGTTCGGCGAGAACCGCTGGAGCATTGACGAACGCGAACGCATTAAGGAATTGGCGTCCCCAGAGGAAATTGAGGTCGACCTCCGTAAGCGATGCGGCTTCGCATACCTCGTTCCAGGATCTCTTGATTGTCTTGATTTGGCGAGCGATCAGTTCGACGGCATCATTCTTGTTGAGCAGAAACAGGGGAGCCGCTTCAAGGCAAACGGAAATTTGGCTCGTGCGGTGATTGCCAACAATAAGCATCGCCTGCGTTGTTTCTCCGACCGTCCTGATTTGTGGACAGATGTCGTAGGCAGGCGTCAGCATAAGATCTTTTCCGTTACAGAACGCCGCGTGATTGCGGGCATAATCGTCCGTGTTGCCGCAAAGGATGTTGAACACCATCCGGCCGTACAACTCACGTAGCGTCTCCTTGGGCGAAGTGAACAGGTGGCGGATGATGGTGGCAAGATCTTCATAGCTTGCGTAGCGCCCCATCATTTCGTCGAGCCCAAGCAGGGTCAGTGCTGACACCATGGCGCGGCGCTCCCACCCGCCATTGGCCTGTTGCCGATCAAAGCGTTCGATCAGCAGCACATCTTTGCCACCGGCGCGCTCAAGGCTGACGGAAGCCGCGGCAAGCCCCGCTTTGGTGGCCAGTCGCATGGCTACGAACTCGGCTTTCACGACATTGTAAAGGTCGTTCTGCGAGGAGAACTTGGCGATGTACTTCGTGCTATCTGAGGTGATCACTGTCTTGGGCCGGGCGCCACCGATCGAGCTTCCATGTATGAGCGCGCGATCGAGGTCCTGCGTCAGCGGCTCTCCTTTTTCGACGATTGCCGTTGCGGCCTGAAGCTCTTCGAGCGAGGCCGCTGAGGCTTCCCGCGGGACGTACTTTTCGGGGGAGGACTGAAAATCGAGGGCTCCAATGCGGTCCGAGCCTGATTCGAGCAGATAGGTAAGTTCGTCGATCTCCGCTGCATTAATCTCCTTGTCGCTCTTCCCGAATTTGCGATTGATGATGACGCGGCGTCCCCACGCATCAGGGGCGGCGTCGCGGATGCAATACGGCATCATCAGCCCCGGCGTCAGCGGAATCGTGCCGCGGCGTAAAGACAATTCCGGATCGTAGAGTGCAATCGCGTTGTTGCGCGCGAGATAGCTTTGCCCGTAGTTGAAGAGGAACTGATTGCCCGAGGCGAACAAGCGGCCGGCTACGACCGGCGCCGTCTCACCGGGCAGCCACACCCACACATAGGCTTCAATCGGCTTCTTGTCAGAAGTTGTCATCGGGTTTCACGCGCGGTGTGTGGACGGCTTTCGGCATCAGCGTCATGACGGCTGTATTCGACGCGAGAGCGCTGGTCAGGGCGCGTTCATCGGCAGCAAACAGCGGCACGCCAACGATAGCGGCGGCTTCGAAGACGGCGCCCAGCGTGCAGCCGAGATCTCCGTTCTCGATTCGCCGCAGGAGTCCACGCGAAAGGACGGCGGTCAGCGAGTTCTTCGGTCGTCATCTTCCGGTCGATGCGCGCCTTACGGATGAGCTGACCTAAAAGAACCGCGGCCTCCTTCGCGTAGCGAGAATAAGGTCTCGTTTTCTTCGACATTGCTGATCCATTAATAGGCCACATCGGCCCAACTGGACCATTTATAGCGCAAATTCGGGTGGTGCCGATGCGTTTGGCTAGCGTTGAGGCGCTTGCGCCGGTCATGGACAAGAGCGCCGATGCTGGTTTTTTTGGGAGACCGCATGAGCCCAAATTTAGCCGAACGCATCGTATTAGGTGCAAAGACGCGGGATGTTTTGGACTCATTGTAGCGATCGAAGCGCCGAAAAAGGCCTTCAGTGGAATCAAATCCGATGCGTGGCGTCGCTGTGAGCGGCATCCGGTTCATCCGCTCTGCAACTCATGAACGACCTTGTCGATGTTGTCCGAAGTCCCGCCTTCGTGATGGCTTTTCCGACGCCAGCTCCGAATTCTTTGCCTCCGAACTGTAGGTTCAACCTCGCTGATCTCAACGCGCGGCGCTCGGCGGCTCCAAAAGCAAACGACCGCGCTAGACGCCTCCGTGGTCCGCAGGAGCATGGCTCGCTCGCAGTCGGCGACGGACATCGTTCGTCCGCTATCCTCCCACAGTGTTCGATGGCGATCACCCATGAAAAAGCGTTCTGTGGGCATGAAGGTCTCAAGGTGCGAAGTCGCGAGGCGTCCGCCTGTCATCATGAGACATGGCATCAGTTGACGTCCAGCCACGCCGGTACGAAGGCATCGCGCGCCTCGTCGCGCTCCCAGAGGTCTCTTTTGTTTGCGACAGCTAGTCACACTATTTGAATGCTCCTTGTGACTTCAGTGTTTGGGTTGTTGAGCAGTAGGCGGATCTCGGCAGCCAGCAAAAAAGACCGTTCCAGCGTGCAGACGAAATCGAAAGCACTCGTGTTGCCTCGAGGGGCGGCATGGCGAGGATTTTAGAAGAGTTTATGGGACGATAAGAAAGACTGAGCCTGACTGTTGAAAAACAGCTGAAAACCTTTCGACGAATAAGACCGACGTCGGCTGAGGATCGTGAGCTTTGCGACAAGTTTGTACGCATTCATTCAGTGATCGTTCCCATTCGCGCAATAGAAATCGCGTCTGATGAAAAATTACAAAAATTGATTATCTTAAGTGCAGGAAAAATAGTTCGTCTTCGACTCGCGCCGTCGAGAGTTCTTTGAGACGATGGATCATGCAACGGTGCCAGCCAGGGACGCTCATGATGCGCAACAACAACGTCGACGGGGTGAGTGATTTGACCAAACCCACGGCTTGTCGATGCTTTTGTGCGAACGTGTGTTGGTGCGGCTGAAATGCACATGCTCGGACCGTGTCAGAGACGACTGTAGCGCTTCTGAATCAATAGCTTAAACGACGACGAACAGCACGTGAGCCGCGCCGGTCTCGACGGGTGCGACGGCGCGATGCTGCCTGCCTGAGATCGTCGCTCTTCTTCACGCAAAGCTTAATTCTTGAGGGACAAACAGGATGACTGTGAGCAACAATCCGATCAAATTCGCTTACTGGGTGCCAAACGTATCCGGTGGCCTCGTGATTTCTTCGATTGAACAGCGCACCAGCTGGGATATCGATTACAATCGCAAGCTTGCCCAGATCGCCGAGAAGTCTGGCTTCGACTATGCTTTAAGTCAGATCAGATTCACTGCAGGTTATGGCGCCGACAAGCAGCACGAGTCCGTCAGCTTCTCTCACGCGCTCCTTGCCGCGACCGAAAAACTCAAGGTGATCGCCGCTCTCCTTCCCGGGCCTTGGAATCCGGCGCTGGCCGCAAAGCAGATTGCGACGATCAACCAGCTCACCAATGCACGCGTTGCGGTCAATATCGTCTCGGGCTGGTTCCGCGGCGAATTCCATGCAATCGGCGAGCCTTGGCTGGACCATGACGAGCGATACCGCCGCTCGGAGGAATTCATCAACGCGCTGCGCGGGATCTGGACCGAGGAAAATTTCACGCTCAAGGGCGATTTCTATCGATTCAACGACTATTCGCTCAAGCCAAAGCCGCTCGACCCGCTGCCAGAGATCTTTCAGGGCGGCTCCTCGCGGGCAGCCCGCGACATGGCTGCCCGTGTGTCCGACTGGTACTTCACCAATGGCAATACGCCGGACGGCCTGAAGGCCCAGGTCGAGGACATCAGGACCAAGGAAAAGGCTTTTGGCAAGAGCTGGCGCACCAAGATCGGAATCAATGCCTTCGGTATCGTCCGGCAAACAGAAGACGAAGCTAAGGGGGTCTTGCAGGAGATCATCGATAAGGCGATCCCCGATGCGGTTCGTGGATTCCACCACGAGGTCCAGAATGCAGGCAATGCCAGCCCCGAGCGCGAGGGCAATTGGGCCAAATCCACCTTCCAGGACCTCGTTCAATACAATGATGGCTTCCGCTCGAATTTGATCGGAACGCCGCAACAGGTCGCCGAACGCATTATCGAGCTCAAGGGCGCTGGTGCCGATCTCATTCTGCTCGGTTTCCTCCATTTCCAGGAAGAGGTCGAATATTTCGGCAAGCATGTGATCCCGCTCGTTCGAAAGCTCGAGGCAAGCGCGCCCGTGCAGGCGCAGGCTGCCGAATAATCGAGTTTGTTGGGGGAGGGGGCCAAGTGGCGGGGATTGCGACAGGAGGGGCTGCGCTTTGTCTGGAGGATGGTTCTTCCGACAAACATGTCGGTCACGCGAGGCGAAAGCGCGGCGAGCCGATTGTGAGCCGCGCAGAGCCTATTACGCTCGCACGTCCGGTTCTCGGACTTGCGAACATCTCGCTGAGCTTCGGCGGTGTCGTAGCACTGCGCGATGTTGATTTACAGGTCGCGCGGGGTGAAATCCGGGCAGTCATTGGGCCTAACGGGGCCGGCAAGAGCTCGCTGCTCAACGTTGTCAGCGGACTCTACCGGCCTGATCAAGGCGAAGTATGGTTCGGCGAGCATTCGTTCCGTGATGTGCCGACTTCGAAGCTTGCCGCCCATGGCGTGGCGCGGACATTTCAGAATCTCGCCCTTTTCAAGGGACTTTCGGTCTTCGACAACGTACTCATGGGGCTTGCGCACCGCTTGCGGCCCGGCTTTCTGCGGCAGATCGTCGGCTCGCCGCTGGCGCGGCGCATCGAGGCGGAGAACCGGGCGGCGGCAAAGGAGATCATCGGCTTCCTGCATCTTGACCACGTTCAGGACCGTATTGCCGGAACGCTGCCTTATGGCGTGCAGAAGCGCGTCGAGCTTGCGCGGGCGCTGGCGGGCCGGCCAAGGGTCCTGCTCCTAGACGAGCCATTCGCTGGTGTGACCATGACCGAAAAGCAGGAGTTGTCGCACCACGTGCGCAACGCCCGCGACAACTTCGGCGCCACGGTTGTCCTGATCGAGCATGACATCGGCCTCGTCATGGGGCTGTCCGATCGCGTGTCCGTGCTCGACCACGGGCGGAAGATAGCCGACGGCACGCCTGAGGAAGTCCGAACCGATCCTGCCGTGATCGATGCCTATCTCGGCGTCGACCACGAGAAGTATGCGGAGCTGGTGATTTGATGTTCGACTATCAGTTCTTCATTGAGGTGCTGATCGGAGGCCTCCTGTCAGGAGTGATGTACTCCCTGGTCGCGATCGGCTTTGTGCTGATCTACAAGACCTCCGGCGTACTCAACTTCGCCCAAGGCGCGATGCTGCTTTTCGCTGCGCTGACCTTTGTCAGCCTGGTCGAGCGTGGGGCGCCGTTTCCCGCGGCGCTCGTGGCAACACTGGCCATCATGATCGCACTGGGCATCGCCGTTGAGCGCACGGTGCTGCGGCCGCTCGTCAACCAGCCTCCGATCACATTGTTCATGGCGACGCTCGGGCTCTCCTATGTGATCGAAGGCGCCGCACAGCTCCTCTGGGGCACGCAAGTCCATGGGCTTGACATCGGGATCAGTGATACCCCATTCGAAGTCGCCGGCGTGCTGATCAGCGGGTTCGATCTGTTCGCGGCCGCGGTTGCAGGCAGCCTGGTGGCGGTGTTTGCGCTGTTCTTCCGCTACACCCGCACTGGACTTTCGTTCCGTGCGGTCGCCGACGATCAGTTTGCAGCGCTTGCAATCGGCCTGCGGCTGCCGCGTGTTTGGGCCGCAGTTTGGACAGTGGCCGGGATCGTCGCCCTGGTCGGTGGGCTGTTGTGGGGCGCGCGGCTCGGTGTGCAGTTCTCGCTCTCGCTCGTCGTGTTGAAGGCACTGCCGGTGCTGGTGCTCGGCGGTTTCGATTCCGTCCTAGGCGCGATCGTCGGCGGGCTTCTGGTTGGGGCAATCGAGAAATTGTCCGAAGTCTATGTCGGGCCCTCCTTTGGCGGCGGCATCGAGACCTGGGTCGCCTATGTCGCGGCACTTGCGCTGCTCTTGATCCGGCCATCTGGCCTGTTCGGACAGAAGTTCGTGGAGAGGGTATAGGCAGTGGCGATTCCCTTCAGCAAATCGAGCTGTCCGTCGGCCGAGATCCTGTGGGGCGGGATCATCGTCGCACTCGCCTACGGCGTTGTTCCGTTCGTCGGATCGGATTATCTGCTCGATGCGGTGCTGACGCCGTTCCTGGCGCTGGCGCTGGCCGCCGTGGGGCTCAATGTTCTCACCGGATACACTGGACAGGTCTCGCTCGGCTCGGCCGCCTTTCTCGCGGTCGGCGCGTATGCGGCCTACAACCTTCATCTTCGCATCCCGAGCTTGCCGCTGCTGGTTGATCTGGTGCTGGCAGGCGGCATCGCTGCTGCCGTTGGGATCGTGTTCGGATTGCCCAGCCTACGGTTGCGAGGGTTCTATCTGGCGGTATCGACGCTCGCCGCACAATTCTTCGTACAATGGGCGCTCACCAAATTCGGCTGGTTCTGTAACGACAATCCATCCGGTGTGATCGATGCACCCGTTCTGAGCGTTGCGGGCATTTCGTTCACGAACGCTGCCGAGCGGTATGTCTTTTCTCTAACGATCGTCGTCATCTCAACCTTGCTGACACTGCGATTGCTACGATCCCAGTCGGGCCGCAACTTCATCGCAGTGCGCGACCATGAGATCGCGGCCAAAGTGATCGGCGTGCCGCTGCTTCGAACTAAGCTGCTCGCCTTCGGCATCTCGTCTTTCCTCATCGGCGTTGCCGGCGTTCTCTGGGCCTTTGCCTATTTGCGCACGGTCGAGCCGGCCGGCTTCAATCTCGACCGCTCATTTCAGATCCTGTTCATGATCATCATCGGCGGTCTCGGCTCGCTGCGCGGCTCCTTCATCGGGGCGGCCTTCATCGTCGTCTTCCCGCTTCTGCTGTCACGCGTCGGCGCGGCCCTGCTCGGCAGCGTGTTTGATTCCGGCGTCCTGGAGATGAGCCAACGTATCGTGATCGGTGCGCTCATCATCGTATTTGTCATCGCCGAACCACGCGGTCTGATCGCCTTGTGGGATAGCACCTGGTCTACCCTTCGGTCTGGAAGGCGCACGGCAGCGCCAATTTGATCTCTTAACAACTCAAAGGAGCTTGCAATGAGCATGCTGACACGCCTGAAAATGACCCTGGGGGCGGTACTCGTTGCCGGCCTTGCCAGTACGCTGGTAGCCCACGCCGACGAACAGTTCTTTCCATTGCAAAGCTATCGCGTTGGTCCTTATGCCGCCGGCGGCACCGGCTTTTTTGGTGGATTCATCGATTACCTCAATCTGATCAATATCCGCGATGGCGGCGTCAATGGCGTAAAATTGACCTGGGATGAGGGCGAGACCCAGTACGAGGTCGAGGTGGCGTAGAGGTCTATGAGCGGCTGAAGAATCGTCCCGGCATCGCTGCCTGGAATCCGCTGTCGGTCGGGATCGCCTATGCCATGATCGACCGCATCACAAAGGATAGAGTACCGCTGATCACGATCAACCATGGTCGTACCGATTCGACCGATGGCCGGGTGTTTCCTTACGTCTTTCCGCTGCTGCTCAATCCCTACAGCGAGACCTCCGGAATTGTAAACTACATCGCCTCGAGAGAGGGGGGCCCGGACAAGCTGAAGGGCAAGAAGATCGTCGTGCTCTATCATGGCTCGCCCTACGGCAAGGAGACGATCCCGATCTATAAGCTGCTCGCAGACAAGTACGGCTTTGACCTTGAGCAGATCGAGGTCCCGCATCCGGGCAATGAGCAGCAATCACAGTGGCTATCGATCCGCCGGGCAAAGCCGGACTATGTGGTCCTGCGCGGCTGGGGCGTGATGAATCCAGTGGCCTTGAAGAGCGCACAAAAGGTCGGCTTCCCAGCGGACCACATTATCGGCAATGTCTGGTCCAATTCCGAGGAAGACGTCATTCCGGCGGGAGAGGCGGCCAAGGGCTATATCGCAATTACGACCCAGGCGTCCGGCGCCGAATATCCGGTGCTGCAAGAGGTGATCAAGACCGTCTACGGCGCGAACAAGGGCAATCTCGACGACAAGAAGCGGATCGGTAGCGTCTATCACAATCTCGGGATTGTAAACGGTATCCTCAATGTCGAAGCTGTCCGGATCGCGCAGGCCAAGTTCGGCAAGCGCACCTTGACGGGCGACGAGGCTCGCTGGGGCTTTGAGCACCTCCAGCTCGATCCGGCGCGGGTCGAAGCGCTGGGCGCAAAAGGGTTATTCCATTCGATCAACGTCACCTGGGACAATCACGAGGGCGACGGCCGTGTCACGTTTCAGCAATGGGACGGCAACAAGTGGAAGGTCGTCTCGGATTGGATCGCGCCTGATTGGGCGTTCCTCCGGCCGATCATAGAGAAGTCGTCGACGGCCTATGCCAAGGAGCATGGCATCAAGACCCGTACCTCCGCTGATGATCCGGTGAGCCAGTAGTGCAAGCGTTGCGCGGTATCTTTCGGAAAGCGTCAGCTCCCGAAAGGTCTCGCCTGAGGAAGGATGAATCCGGGCATGAGTGACATTCTGCTTTCGCTCGAGGGGGTGGCGGCGACCTACAATCATGCCGTCCGGGCCGTGAACGAGGTGTCATTCGCGGTCCGGCGGGGCGAGATTGTCGCCGTGCTGGGTGCCAACGGTGCTGGCAAGTCCACAACGCTTCAGGCGATCTCAGGGCTCCTGCCGGCGCGGCGCGGCCAGGTGACCGCCGGACGGATCAATTTTGACGGTCGCGACATCGTGTCGGCGTCGCCCGCCAAATTGGTTCGCTCCGGGATCGTTCCCGTGCTTGAGGGCCGGCATTGCTTCCGCTCGCTGACAGTGGAAGAGAATCTTATTACGGGCGCCATAGGCCGAGACGCCAAGTCTCGCGTGATCCGCGCTGGCCTTGAGGAGATCTACGAGCTTTTCCCACGGCTGAAACATCATCGCAGGTCCATCTCGGGACTAACGTCGGGCGGCGAGCAGCAGATGACTGCGATCGGCCGCGCACTGATGTCGCGGCCGCGGTTGTTGGTGCTCGACGAACCTTCGATGGGGCTCGCTCCGCTTGTCATTGAGAGCATTTTCGGGGCGCTGAAGCAGCTCAACAGAGAGCAGGGCCTCTCCATCCTGGTAGCTGAACAAAATTCGACGGTCGCGTTACGCTTTTCCGACCACGCGGTCGTCCTCGAGAACGGCCATAGCGTCCTTTCCGGTACATCGGTCGCTTTGCGCAATCGCGACGAGATCAAAGCGCTTTACCTCGGCGGCTCACCCCCAACCGACTCCACACAGAAAGTGCTGACGCACGCCGTTGCTTGAATTCGCAAGAAAAAAGGAGAGACTGAGAATGGCTTCAGCCAAACTGGCACACAACTTCAGCCAACCCCCCTATTCCCGGCTGGATGCTGCCATCGATGCGACCGTAAGGATCAATGCCGATCGCAATGATCTCGAAAGCCGCTTTCCGAGAGAGAATTTGACAGCGTTGGCGGAAGCCGGCTGGACCGGCGTCCTGAACGAAACCCGGTTTGGCGGCCTTGGCCTTGCCCATGTCGATTTTGCCGAAGCTGCCTATCGTATTGGCCAGGTTGATGCATCGACGGGCCTTGTTTACGTCATGCATGTCGGCGCGGCTCAGACCATCAATCTATATGGTAGCGACGACCAGAAGGAGCGCTGGCTCAAGGCGAACAACGGTGCCTTGCTGGGTACATATTCGACCAGCGAGCGCGCCACTGGCGGGCACTGGTGGTATAATCTGTCGGAGGCATCGCGCGATGGCGACAACTATCTGCTTGATGCCAAGAAATCATTCACAACGAGCTCCGGTCAGGCCGACTTCTATGTGGTGCAGACACGCACGCCGGGCGCCAAGGACCAGACCGACATTGTGTTCTTCATCGTGGACGGCAAGTCTGCCGGAATTGAATCAAAACCTTGGAACGCCCTCGGCGTGCGCGCCAATCACTCGGGGCCAATCCATTACACCAGCGTGCGGGTACCGCAACGGGACCGGCTCGGTGCTGAGGGACAGGGGAAGGAAATCATCTACAATGGCGTCTCGCCCGTCTATCTGATTGGGCTCGGAGCCGTCTGGGAAGGTCTCGCCCGGGGCGTGCTGAATGCGGCCGTCAAGCACACCGCAAGTTTCGTACACAAGGATCGGAACAAGAGAGTTGCGGACTATCAGGCGGTCCGGCAGGAACTCGGTGCGGCCAAGGTGCTCGTTGAATCGTTGCGACCCTGGCGCCTCGAGCTTGCAGCAAGGCTGGACGAACTCTGGCGCGCCGGCAAGCCGCAGAGCGAAATCCTGATCCCGCTGACCGAGTTCAAGGTGCATGCGGCCGAGGTCGCAAACAAGGTCGCCGCCGCTGCGCTAACAGTCACCGGAGGTTACGGCTATCACCGGGGGCCGATTGAACGATCCTTCCGCGACGCGCGTGCCGCCATCGCAATGGGCCCATCGAACATCATCGCTCGGGACTGGATCGGCAAATCTCTGGTGGGCTTGCCGCTTGAGCTCTTCTACGAAGGTGGAGAGTAGTTCGAGCGCCGTATCGGAAACGAGTCTATGCCGCGAAAGATGCGGCGATTGGGCTCAAGGTAGCGAACGGCACCTCATGGTGCCAGCCAGCCGGGGCGGCCGCCAGGCCTTTCGGAGTTTTTCATGACCACAATAATCGAACGTGCTGGCCGACCCAAGGCTGGATCGGAGTTCAACGTCGTACCAAAGGCGCAGGTCCTCAGTTCTGACGCGGAGGCCATCGACATCGCGCACAAAATGGCCGCCGAACTTGCGATCGATGCGCCAGCGCGCGATCGCGAACGGCGTCTGCCGGCAGCCGAGCTTGATCGCTTTTCGTCAAGCGGTCTTTGGGGCATCACCGTACCGAAGGCTTATGGCGGAGCCGGCGTCTCCTTCGCGACGGTCGCAGAAGTGGTCAAGATCATCTCGGCCGCCGATCCCTCACTTGGGCAAATTCCACAAAGTCATCTGAGAGTCCTGGACCTGTTGCGACTGACCGGCTCGGACCAGCAGAAGCGCTTCTGGTTTGGTAAGGTCCTGCAAGGCCATCGCTTTGGCAATGCGGTCTCCGAAGCCAAAAGCAAGCATACCGGCATTTTCGAGACGACGATAACCCCTGATGGAGATAACTTTCTGATCAACGGTCAGAAATTCTATGCGACCGGGGCGCTCTTTGCTCATTATATCGCCATTGCAGCAACTGACGACAACGGAAGAGCGCATATCGCGATCGCGCCTCGCGATGCGGACGGATTGAGCGTCATTGATGATTGGTCCAGCTTCGGCCAGAGGACGACTGCCAGCGGCAGCGTCGTTATACGCAATCTTCGGGTACCCGAATTGGCAGTATTGCCGGCGCATGCGGTATATGACGCCCCGACTGCGAACGGACCGTTTGCCCAGCTCGTCCATGCCGCGATCGACGCGGGCATCGCCAAAGGCGCTCTTGCCGACACGGTTGCTTTCGTGCGCCAGTATGTACGGCCATGGATCGATAGCGGTCAGAACCATGGTTATGAGGACCAGTTCACTATCGCCCAAATTGGAGATCTCAGCATCAAACTGCACGCGGCTGAAGCCCTGCTCGAGCGAGCGGGGCACGCCTTGGATTTTGCCGTTGCGGAGCCAAACGATAAAACGGTCGACGAGGCATCAATCGCCGTTGCAATCGCCAAGGTGGCGACGACGGAGATCGCGATTTTGGCAGCGAACAAACTGCACGAGCTTGGCGGAACGCGATCGACGCTTGCACAGTACAACCTTGATCGACATTGGCGCAATGCGCGTACCCACACGCTGCACGACCCGGTGCGCTGGAAGTACTTTCATATCGGGAACTACGTGCTGAACGGAGTACGTCCGCCGCGACATCCCTGGAATTGAGGTGTCCGTTGTGATCACGGCAATCGATTCGAATAGATCTTGATTATTGGTCGAGCCGTTCTAAGAGTGTCTGCTGTTTGATCGATGGGGAGTTTATGCGTTGAGCCGACCTGACGGCTTGGGCAACGTCTTTGCGAGCCGCTTGCACAGGTGGTGCACTCTGCAAAGAGACAACTTGGGACGATTCGAGATGAAGAAAGCGGCCACATTCGCCGCAATCAAGATCGCCCAGCTTGAATGCTCAAGAAGGTGTTCAGATCCCAAAAGGCTAGCTCGCAGCATCCGTTGACATGTTTTTGCCGGCCTTATCGTTTTTCGCGGTCACGTGAGAAGGCGTCGTGCCGACCAGCTCTTCATAGAGGGAAGGATCAGTCGCACCTTCGGTGTTGACCAGGAAAACCCGTGCATTCGGTCCAAGACCAAGCTTGGCACGCAAGGTCGGCTCAGAAGCAGCTTTCAGTAACGCTGCGAGGCCAACACCACCGCTTTCGCCAGCAACGACTGCCGGATCGCCATCCCTCGGATTTGCCAGGCGCTTCATCACGCTGATTGCGTCCTCCTCGTCGACCGTCATAAAAGCGTCCGCTGCGCGCGAAAGGATGCGCCACGCGATAAGCGAGGGCTCGTAGCATTCGAGCATTGCCATCACGGTGGAATGCAGGTGATTGACTTTCACAGGACGCCCGGCCCGCGCGCTTTCAAGGAGGCACGCCGCTCGCGAGGGATCGACAACAGTGAAGAACGGGCGGTCGTTGCCGAACAGGACCGAGAAATGTCCGGAAATCGCGGCGGCGAGCCCACCCACGCCCGCCTGAATGAACACATGAGTCGGGGGTTCGCGCAATTGACGCAGAGCCTCACTCAGTAGCGCGGTGTATCCTTGCATCACCAGTCCTGGGATCCGCTCATAACCAGGCCAAGACGTATCAGATACCGTGATCCAGCCGTTTTGGGCCGCAACGCGGGATGCCTCGGCAACTGCATCGTCATAGTTGCCATCGACGCGGATCATCTGCGCGCCAAAGCGAGCAATGGCGAACATGCGCTCGTTGCTGACGCCCGAATGAACAAAAATGGCGCATTTCGCCCCAACAAGCTGGGCCCCATAAGCAACTGATCTGCCGTGGTTGCCATCCGTTGCGCAGGAGAGCGTCATGCCTCGTGCGACGGACTGAACTTCAGATGTGTGCAATTCGCTCAGCTCAACATCGCGACCGAGCTGCCGAGCGGCTTCCTCGAGCACCAGGCGGATCACAGCATAAGAACCGCCCAGCGCTTTGAAACTACCAAGGCCGAGGCGATCGCCTTCATCCTTTAGATGGATCGAGCCAACTCCGATCTCACGGGCAAGGCCCGCTAAAGAAATAAGAGGAGTTTCCTTGTGCCCATCGCGATCCCTGAGAAAACGCTCGACCTCGCGGGCGGCATCGACGCTCAGCGTGTCGGCGTCCGAAGCGTCAAGGAGAGCGCGGTGATCGGGGTGCGAGTTGAGGAGAAACATGATTTGAGCTCTCTTGCCTCGTTGGCGCGGCTGTATGAAGCATTTCATTCGCGATGGCAAAGTGGTTGGCTTCGCTAGCAGCGCCGACAATCGAGTGGTGAAATCCGTCAAAAAGACTGTTAAGGCGCCGAATTTGTGCGTCGATTGGTGAATCATTGCGTTAATCAATATCGATAAAGCCATACCTTGCAGGACTACGCACGTTGTTTTGGAGGCAATAAGGGACAAGCGCCGGTTGGGCCCACACCAATTCGGCGCAGCACCATAGGAGCAGGACATGGCTAACCATTTCTACCGCTCCGTATGGGCAGATATGCCGAGACGTTGTTTCGGCGTAGTCAGCGCGACCCGGAGCAAAGGCTTTGACTGCAGTACAACCTGATGCGGCCAGGGAACGAACTCGCGCGAGCCAAGCACCGATCCGGCTTGGCGGACCAGCCAGTCCGGCATGGACACAATGCAACCGAAACCGTCCTCAGCTGAATCGAGCTGATCAGAGGTGGCAAAGAAATCTTTGTCACGGCCGCAACCAAGCGGACTTACCGCCCGTCCATTGCGCAAACCTTCGTATGCGGTCGCTTAGCGAGCGATCCTGAATGAGGTTTGCGAGAACATCCCAAGCAGGAGACTGGCGTCCAAGCTCATGTCGCCCCCGGGTTTCTGAAAACCTCCACCGATGGCGAAACGACGCTCGACGGCCTCAAGCGCGCGCAAGCCCTGCAACCGGGTGGATCAACATGGTGCATCGATATTGGAGTATTGGGCTGTGGCTTCGTGTCTTCCGCTCGATGCGGCTTTTGCCAACGGACGGCTACCTTTGGTGCCTGGGCCGCAACGCCGATTGACAAGTCAAGGGGGACGCCATGCGAGGCGATCGAGAATTCGCGACGTCCGCTCGGCCTAGCAGCATGTATGTCGCAGACCGCAGATGGTCTTGATGCTCAATAGGTACTCTGGCTAAAATCCTGCGGGTTCAATTTGAAGTTACTGTGGTGGCAATCGGTACGGTGAAATGGTTTAGCTCGACCAAGGAGTACGGCTTCATCGAGCCGGATGATGGCGGCCCCGATGTATTGTCCACATTCGTGCCGTTGAAAAGGCCGGCTACGCTGAGTTGCAGAGGGTGCAAAGATCAGCTACGAGATAAGGGTCGGACGTTCTGGCATAATGTTCGCCGAAAATCTCCGACTTGGATAATCATGCTCGCGCGAACAGAAGAGAATTCTGGCTTCGCCTCCGGCCTTTCCGCGGAGGCGTAGGTGCGGCCTCAGCATATCCCCCGGAGCCGCTGAGGCCGTTTCCTTAAGTCCACGCGAAGTTCAATGCAGCCGTATCGTAGTGGCCGCTGACGAAGCAATCTGCGATCGGAGCATCGATCGACAATATCCCGATGTCCATCTGCCGCAACGCGGTCGAAGGCATCTTTCACGAGTTTGATGATGACGCCCCTAGGGGCGAACTGATGGCCGGCTGCCTCGTCGAAAAAATACGGCGGACACGTCTATTTCGGCCATCGCTCGATCCAAGAGTTTCTGGCTGCCGAGCATTTGTTTCGGACCGCCTACTCCACGTCGGGCGGCAGTGGAGCAAAGGGACTCCTAAATACCGTGGAGTTCGCAACGCCGGAAGTCTCGAAATTCCTGCGCCATTCTTTGGCAAGCACCGCGAGGGACGAAAGACCGCAGTCAACATCTGCAGGCTCTTGAGTGGCTTCACGGGAGATATGCCACCGAATCTCGGGCCATTGACTGAAGCTCAACATGCATCGGGCGAGGGCTTCCGGGATAGCCCTTGGCTCTATTACCTGAAGGTCCGAGGTACAGCGCTGGAATGGGGCGCCAACGAATTCGAACATGTCGTCCGCGACAGGGTAACAAATCGACGCCACGCGACATCTGGTTGCTCGCGGCACAGGCGGCCTCGATTTCGGAGCATACGCACGCCAAGCGCAACCAGATCATCGCGAACGTTCTCCAAGTCAGCGATCTGCCCGAGCACGTCGAACGCGCGCAAAGCGGTCCGCACCACGTCGACAGTGTGGGCGGAGAGGACTACATCACCGACTGTTTGGCGTCCGCCATCATTGGAAAGTCCCCGAACTTCAGGAACAGCCGGTTCCTTGACGGAGGTGAAGAGGCTACCCACGGGAACGGTCGTCAGCGCGGCATCACGCCGAGAGATCATCTGTCGATCCGCAAGCTATTCCTTCCGAAGCCGAGGGAGGCGGGAAGGGCAGGGTCTTTCCTGATCCCACGGTGGGGCAAACTGGGGTCGCCGGCCGAGCACACCTTTCCACTCTGCAATTCCGCGCGGTTACGATCCGTCAATCAACCCATCATATTGACCAGATAGTTTCCGATGTTTATGGGATTCAACCCACTATAAGGGTTGAATATCCACGCAGTCGGGATATATGAACCCCTATAATGGGTGTATCATGAGATTCAGACGTTTTTCAACGGCGAGTGGCACGACGCCGCGGTTGTGGAAATTCCGAAAACCGGCACTTGGGCACAAGGCCTCTTCGAAGACCATCTACGAGATCGCCTACTTCGCGGACCATGCTGCCGTCGCCTTGGCGGAAGGCAGAATCGTGCGCGATTTGCGCGCTTACTCGATCGCCGCCCCCGTCGATCTCGACGATCGGTACGCCCCGACATGGCCGGCCTTCATTCTGGATCTCATTCCGCAGGGCCGGCACGAACATCCTGAAGCGCGACGCTACCTTCCTCGAGGTGGCGGATCACTTCTCGATGCTCGCCTCCGGATCGACAGGTCTTCAAGGCGACTGGCCCAAAGTCGCGCTCACGCAAGCGAAGGACGAGCTCTGGTACCCTGCGTCGATGGTGGAAGACCAGGACGCGCGCGCTCACGTCATCGCCAAGCTTCTACGCAGCGGCGAAGCGATCGACAAACGCATTCTCGAGGCCGAAGCCGGCTACCTGAAAGTAGCCAAGGATTTTGGCCTGAACGTCGAAGGTGAAAATACCTATGGCGACGGGGTGCTCGTCATCCCTCGCTTCGACCGCCTGGTCACCGACAAAGGACTGGTGCGCTACGGCCAGGAGAGTCTCATATCCGCGCTTGGCGTCGCAGAATTCGGCGCAAGGAGGCACCATGAGGCGTACCTCAAGCTCATCCAAGAGGTATCGGCGGATCCTTTCGAAGACACCGTCGAATATCTGCTGAGGGACATCCTCAATTTGGCGATGGGAAATCCGGACAATCATGGCCGCAACTCCGCCTTTCGGAAATTTCCCGATGAAACAATCCGGCTGTCTCCACTCTTCGACTTCTGTCCGATGAAGCTCGATGCTTCGGCCATTCCTAGGTCTACGACCTGGGAATGCATGCGACTACAGAACCGGGATACGAACCCCGATTGGCGCGAAGTCTGCGAAGCCGTCGCCGCTCCCGGAGTTCCTGCCGATCGTCTGATGGAGCGCTTGGCCGCGAAGGAGAATCTGTTGCGCGCTTTGCCTGACCTCGCGCGCCAGCACGAGATACCCGACGCCGTCGTGCAGAATGCAATCATCAGGAACAAGGAAATGGCGGACGGCGTCGCGAAATTGCGGAACGTTCCTCCTAACAGGTGATCGACATGCCGAGATGGCGCAAACCGACCAAAGTCGAGATTCGAGAGCGCCGCGCCGCCGTTGCGGCGAAGGCGCGGGCAGCCGAGCTACGGCTTCCAAATGCTGTCTCGGAGATGCGTCACGCGCTCGGGCTTTCGCAACTCGAGTTCGCGAAACTGTTCAAACTTACGACACGTCAGGTCGCCGAAATCGAGCGCGGGGTGGCGAACCCGACTTCCGAAACCCTTCAAAAGATCGGACGTGCGTTCGGCTTTCAGATCGGCTTCGTGCCGATCACGTCTTCAAGAACAGAGGGCGCAGTGCCATCCTCTGATTCCGAACCGACTTCCTGAGCGCTCGGAGCTGTCCATGGTCGTGCGAACGTTTCGAAGGATGGCACCGGTCTGCTGATAGGGTGCTCCAGATAGTCTCCAACTCATCAGCCCGCCCGATCTATCGCACCGAACGCTATGTCCCGCCCCAGGATTTCTGGCGGCCCGTCACGAGTCTCCAAATCGGGCACTTCCAGCAAGGCAATCTCCGGCATCGCCTTTCCGGCGATCGCCTGCAAGTCCTCCACCACGCCGACGGTGGACTCGATGACGGCGACGATCCGTCTCGCGCTTGGGCCCACTGCCGGCTCATGAACTTGCGTTCCTTGTCCAGGTCGTCGCGCATGTCGTTGAACTTTTCGACGACGGCCTCAACGCGCTGACGAAATCTTGTTGCAGTCAGGTACTGATAGATCTGCTCGACTTTAGTCTTTTGCCCTGCTGGACCAGTCGCGAACTGCTGACCTCGAGCACCGATTGACGCAAAGCGATCGCGAGCGGAAGCGCGCAACGCGGGTGTCCGCCCCTGCAGCGTGACTAACGCATGTCTTTCGTTGGCTCACGCGAAACGTGCTAAACCGGCTCTTGTGCTAACATTGTGCAAAGGGCTGAAAGCTCCGTCAATCTCCTAGCGTGATGATTTACCTTACCCCTTGCGTGATAAGGATTTGAAGTGCGAACCAAGCCGCTTTCATCGCGGCGCTGGTCTCCTAGCCTCGGCGCCAATAGAGGCGTCGTAGAGCTCGGCACTGCTGGCAGTTTATAGGCTTTTATTCCAAGGGCTTTGCGGTTCGCGCCAAGTTTACTGAGTCGCGGATCGTCTGGTGCCGCGGAATGCAGGTGGATGAAAAACTGCGCGCGCTCGCGACCAAAGGCAGAATTGCAGCGCTACATGGCTTAATACTGCGAAGTTTCTCCAGCGATGTCAGCTACTGTCTCCGTGACACGTGGAGCTAAGCTGGCGCTATAGAACCGGCTATCTCTTCAGATCCGCACTAAGGGGCAAATGGGATGGACGACGCTGCGTGGCCCCAGGTAAGGGGCGATCTTAGATCCACGCGATGGGGCGCTGCGGCGTTCCTCAACAATCTCGAAGCCGCCTGCACAGGTATTAGCCGAGCTGAATGGGTCATTAGATGGATAAACATCGGAGATGCCCATCGGGTCCTTGGTGATACGAATCGGGAAAAGGGATACCTTGATGAGGCGGCACAAGATTGGCTATGCGCGCTAACCGCCTTTGAAGTTGCAAGGCGTTTGGCATGTGAAGACGCTTCAGACAGCGCAGGCATTCCGGCCAAAATCAACGCTGTCATTCAAAAATTCGGAGCCTTGGAACAGAAGATCGAGCGAGTGCAAATCGAGTGCTGCGATCAAGGTGAGATTGTCGCGCACTACTTGCCCGCAGACGGTCGCAGCTCTAGCGCCCCAGCAATTATTTGCATCAGCACGGAAGAGGAGCCGGCAACGACGCTGCTTGGAAGGCTCTTGCCCGTTGTGACGGATCGAGGCATGTCCGTCCTTGTTGTCGCTCACGAGGACGTCTCAAATACCCGGCGCGGTCAGTCGGACATGTACTTGTCTTGCTGTGCGGATTATTTAGCAGCCCGGTCAGACATTGATGCTGCTCGTATAGGCATCTATGGAGACGGGTTATCCGCTGCCATGGCATCCGATTTCGCTGCATCCGACAGCCGCGTTGCCGCAGCGGTCTGTGACGGTGGCCTCTGGAATTTGGCTCGGATGCTGGCGTCTGTCGACTGGGTTACCGGAACCACAGATGTGCCGGACGAGGAAGTGATCTCGGCCCGTCGCTTGCGGTTGCTCCGGCGGTTGAGATGCCCTGTTCTCGTGGTAGCAGGTGGCCGCGGCATCGTCAGCGCGTCGGAAGCGATGAAGCTGCTGCGTAACGGCGCGGCCGCACCCATTGATCTGCAGTTGGCCATACCACGGACGATCACGACCGACGGAGGAGAGGTCGAAAATTTCGTGACCTCCGACGATCGAATCTTCGGATGGCTAGAGCACAAGCTTGTGCTGAGCTCGCTCTCTATTCATTGTTGAGTTGGACAGTCGCGGAAACCTCGCCGCTCGCGCTGCTGTATTCCGTTGCCACAGGCGATACCGTCAGTATAACTTCTCACACCTCAGCCTCACATCAGGAGACGCCATAAGCGTGGCCATGAGGCATTACTTGCAAACGAATGTACGGCGGACAAGCTCGCGTCGACATACATGGGCGATATGACGCCCGAACAATCCCAGGGAGGTTGCTCTGTAGAAGTCCAATCTGAGCAACTAGTCAGCCTTCGGCCCAGGCCCTTTGCGAGGCGTTGAGGGCGCGCGAGAAGTAACCGTCGTGACGATAGGAGAGGCCCAGATTGGTCCAGAGCGCCGGCGCCCAAGCGGAGTGCGAATAGCGCGAGCCATTGGGTTGGCTCATATCCTCCCGCTCAGTGCGGCGCGCGTATGCATCGAGGGCTTGCAGCAATGATTCATCCTCGGCTGCTGCAGTCGCGCCGGCCTTGATCAGAGGCTCGATGAAATGGGCACGCTCAATAGCCTCTGCAAGTCTTTGGGTCCATTTCGGCAAAATGGTAACAAAAGCAAAATCAATGGCTTATTAAAAAAATGTTCCAACCCACTCTTTGGAACCTGGAACCTAGCTTCCCCCTCTAGCCTCCCCCTTGTGGAGACCGACATGCTCGGACACGGGGCCGGACCGGCGTTCTTTGGGCGGAGCCAGCGGTTCACGGCCCGCGACCTATCCTCGCGCGCCAGCGTGAAGCGGACCGGATCTCTCGGGTCTCAAGGCGCCCCCTCCATGGTCGACACGCATTGCGCGCAGCCAGCACCTTGTGCTGACCGAACAACGTCAACGCGATCGTCAGCATGGCGCCGATCACGATGATCATTACGAAAATCATCTGCGACGCGATCACGATATCCACCAGCATACGGGCCATCGTTGCCGCCGGTCGAAAAAGCAAGCGCAACCAAGCGAAGACGCGCGCCCAAAGGCTCTGCAGCTCGCGTTTCGCTGCGGCCAAGGGTGGAATTTCGCGCAAAGATCATCCCACCAACTGCTAAATCGAAAAGCGCGCCGGCGACGCGATGGACATCGTCCTCTCAGCGGTAGATCACAACTTTCGACGCATCATCGTGTATTCGTCAAGTTGCGGGCTCAGTAGGCCTAGGCGCCGCGGTTCAAGTCGTGGTGCCGAGCGAGCAGGCTCTGATGCTAGCTCAGCACCGCGTCATTTAGATCTACAATATTCCGATACTCAGCTTTTGAGATGCCAATCGGCTGTTCTTAGCAATTAAGAGTAGCCGTTTATTGACGTAGTGAAGAGACTCCTCGTCGAGCCCGTCAAGCATCGCGGCGTTGAGAGCTTGTCGTTTGATTGACAGCTTCCTGATTTCCGCCCGCGCCTTTTGCGTCAGTGAGATCTGTAGGTATCTCGCATCATCAGGCGAGGTCACACGGGCCAGGAAATCCATTTGTTCGAGTTTCTTTGTTTGGTTGGTAACAAAAGCAGGATGGATTCGCAGCTTGTTCGCAACCGCTGTTCCCGAGACGCCTCGACCTTCATCGAGTTCGTCGATGGCCATGAGGATCAACCACTGCGCTTCGGTTATGCCTAGTAGCTGAGCCCAACTCTTGTGTATTTCCTCGAGTTGGGAATGGACCTCAACGATGTTCCAGATGAAGTCGCTAACGGCTCTATCGAGTTGTTCTTTCACTTGCATGTTGCTGTTCCCGGCAGTTCAAGGTGTCGCCGATACGCGCACAGGTTGATGTCCACTTCGGCGAAAACCTACGTACGCTTCTCGTGCGACCTAAAAAAGTGCACGGGCGACACAGTGCTATCAAAAACAATTGAGAAGCACAATTGATCTGAGTGCGCATCGACGTCGCAGCTACCGAGTTTGATGTCGGGGATATGTCACTTTTGCGTCTACTTTTAATCCAAGTAGAGCTCGTCTGCGTTCTGAACCCAACTGACTTTGTCCACGAAAACGTCTTACGATAGAATAAACCTGCTCAAGCAAAGCGTGCTTACGATCCGACGCTTTATCGAAGCCGCGAGATGCCACTCGGCAAGCCGTATGCAAAGCGGCTATATCTGCACTGGCTAGCGACCGCGAGCAAAATGGAAGAACTCTATTCGATAGAACTTTCTTCAGTTCTTTGAGGAGACACGCATTGCAACAGCGCCGCGCGCTAGGTCGTCATAGTTGCGACATGACACGGCTTCAAGATGATAAAAACTGAATGATGCCTCATTCGTCGACGACGCTCAGGTGAAGATATCCAGCACCCAAGCCGCTGCGGACGTTGTCATCGGCGCCATCGGTTGCAAGGTTGCGAAGGGCGGGCCCCAAATCGGCTTTCGCAATACTGCTGGCGCGACGCATGCGCGAGCGAAGCAGCCTCCGCGACCAATCCAAGGAGATCGACATCTGCTTCAACGCGTTGGCTTGATTGACTCGCCTCTGCGGAAGCGGCGAACGTCAGAGTGTTCGGGCTGAAAGGCCTCAACTAGAATTGGCACGGCGCTCGCAGGATCGCAGTTGCCACATACGAAAACATCGGCGGCCGCGTAGGACCTCTCTGGCCAGGTGTGTAAGGCGATATGCGATTCGGCCAACAAGGCTATTGCGGAGACGCCGTGACCCGGACAAAACTTATGAACATGAAGATGGAGTAATGTCGCACTCGCCGCCCGGACGGCTTTTCGGATTGCGTCTTCGGCAATGACTGGATCGTCAAGGTTCCTCGCTCCCCATAGGTCGATGAGCACATGCGTCGCACCGGAGGACAGAGACGGCGTGGTTTCTTTCTCGCTATCAATAGTCACTCAGAAATCTCCATTGAATTGTGGGCCCATTAAGCTGAGCTATTCGGGATTAGGTGACGGGGTGATCAGGCCCGCTCGGCACCTTGATTGCGTGAATACCGTCATTGAATCTGACAACTGCGACCTTCGGCACCTCTTTGTGCCTTAAGCCACCGCCAGACCTTTATTTTGCGATCACCAGCTCGAACACCATTGCCCTGGGGGCGGTTGGCATCAAGGAGCCCTTCGTCTGCGTGGTCCAGTCTTGCCCTGGCGAACACGCTCTCGATTGAACTGGTGGTCCGCAAGAGATCTCTGTTCGGCAAGGAAATGGTCGAAGGCCAGCGGTGCGCCGGCATTCAATGCCCGGCTGTACTTGGCGCAAACCTTGTCGGCAAACAGTTCGGTCGCTGCTTCGCGCGGACGCTCGATTCGCGGCCAATATGCCTCGCGCAAATCCCTCTTCGTGGTGGCCTGAACGACGGTGGCACTGGAGGTTCGCGGTCTTTTGCACCCAGCATCGTAGTGCCTTATGCCTGGAAAGACCTCTTCGAGCGTCTTGTAACAGTCGAGCGCGCCGTCGCCGACATTGGCGCTCGTTGTGATTATGACCTCGTCTCTATTGCTTTGCCAAGCCAAGCCTCCGCTGAGGTAGGGGGTGTGGCTGTGCGTGCCGAAAGCGTAACCGAAGCGACCGGCCCCGGTGCCAGAGACGCTGGCACTCGCCTTATTTGCGCTCAGCGCCATGCGGGACGGGACGAGGCAGGTATTTGTACAGTTAGAGACAGCGCCCCGGGCCTCACGTTTGAGGCCGAACACCGAACTGCTTTTCTGGGAGTTGTAGTCTGCCTTGTCGTCTGCAAGGAACACATGGGTAGCGATGCCACCATCATAGACAGACGGAATGTCGGGATTAGTGAAGCATTTTTGGCCGCAATCACCGCGGACCTGCCCACCAACATATCCTCCGACCAAGCTCCACGGAGTCGATGACAGACATACTGTTGGCTCAAGATCCGCCGAATGGGCTACGCCGCTTGCGACCAGCGCAATCGTTGTCGCTCCCCCAGAACGAACTCCAGATCGCATCAAACACTCCGCGGCGCTGCTTCTATCGACAACCGAGCACTTTCGAGCTTGCATCGGTGATGGCGCCGTGAACGAAGCAAGCAGCGTGCCGCTTGGAAATTGAGGAGTCTCGAGTTGCATCGTACCGGGTGCATGCGTCAAGTTGTGGACAATTGTCCTAGAGCTGACAATCGCTCTGCACGTACCGACAATATTTTGCGCGAGAGGAAGCCGCCTCCCTCGCTGCAGAGTAGAAGGAGCCTTTCGTTGGTTTCGACAGAATTTCGATCTCACCTATCGAGGCTGATGCGAACCGGTATAATCCACTGGTTCTTACCGACGAGCGGAGCCGGCCTGGACGCTGGACCCATCTGCCCGCACAGCGCACGAGCTACGCTGGGGTTATCGAAGTCCGGCTCGCGGGAAGTCGTCACGAGCGATCGGTCACGCAACGCGGCACGGCGGGAAAGGCTCGCCGTCAGTGTCTTCCAGCTTGCCACGAATGCCTGTAACACGCCGGCTCCGGCTTCGCTGTGGTGCTAAGCGGCTGCGAACATCGGCAGATTAAGGACCTCGCGGTGGCTGGTTCTGCACGCCTAAGACTCGTTACGCTGCCCCGCACTCGGAAACGTCATCTCTGGTCGCGGAGGGCAACCTCTAGAGTACCCGAAAGGGCGCTCCGGTACGCGTTCCGAACGGTAATTGAAGCTTGTGTAGTGCCGCTTGGCCGCCGCGAGATGCATGCTCGACAATCCTTTTCGCGTCAAAGCAAGTTTCAGTCTTCCCGACCTACAGCAGAACCCTACAAAGCCAAAAGCGTCAAAATGTTCGAGCACCTACAACTGCCCCTCAGCGGCTACGCAACCGCCTCGTGGAAAAACAAACACGCATCCGTCTTGATGTCGACGTCATCGCTTGGGGACCGTAGGCAACATGTAACCCGGCGAGCGTCAGGTCTTCTTTCATCAGGAGAGCACATGCAAGAATTCACAAGCCAAAACCGAGTCTCTGGGCGCGTTGATTGCGGGTGGCATGCAGACGATTGCGTGTCTACTACCAGATCAGGTAGATGCGACCGCCAACTTGAGGCCCTAGCGTTCGGTCGTATTCCCCTGCCGATTATCGAGGAAACAGTGAGCGCAAAGGACGACAGGCTAACAATTAGTCAAAACGGCATATTATGACTGGCAGAACCAGGGTGGAGAAATGTACCCGCCATTCAGGACCCTCGGTGTTCTGATTTAAGGGCCACACAGGGCGACGAATGGCGGAAGGCGTATGCGTAAGGAAAATCGATCGGACAAAAATCCTGTCGAGGAACGTCAACCGGTCGATCCGATCATGCAGATCGATCGGCTTGCATCTTCCGATCCCGAGAGGGTTGCCCTGAGGTACGGCGCAGACGCACTCACCTACAAGGCGCTGCGCTTAAGATCGGATGCTCTCGCGAGGACGTTACGAGAGAGGGGGACTCACGGCGCGGTGGTCGCCTATTTGGGTGAGCGGGACCTCGATTGGGCGACGACTGTCGTCGCAATTTTGAAGGCTGGATCAACCTACTTGCCGCTCGATCCGTCGTTACCCGCTTCCCGTACATCATTCATGATCGAGCAGAGCCGCTGCGCTCTGATTATTGGTCCAGACCGGCTGGAGTCGCTTAGCCAACTCCAGGCGAACAGCAAAGCCACCACGCAATTCGTGACGATTGAGGCGGCGCTGCGCGAAGGCCAAGCGTCGTCTCTTGCGCCATCATCGAACGGGAATGGACTTGCCTACATTCTGTTTACGTCTGGTTCGACGGGCCGCCCCAAGGGCGCAATGATCGAGCGCGCAGCGCTGAATAATCATTTGGCGGCAAAAATTGACGCTTTAATCCTAAGCCGGACGGATTGCGTCGCGCAGACAGCGTCGCACTGCTTTGACATCTCGCTGTGGCAGCTTCTGGCGGGGCTTTGCGTCGGCGGCTGTAGCGCTATCATCGATGATGCGACCCTGAAATCGCCAGTTGGTCTTCTCCAATCAATTCAACAATGTGGCGTGACGGTTGTTCAATTCGTTCCGTCGATGCTTGCGGTGTTTGTTGAATATTTGCAATCGCTTGCGGCCGCTGAGCGAGCTCTGAACGGTTTGCGGGTTATTTCTACGGTCGGAGAACCTCTCACGCCGGGACTGGCGCGCGCGTGGTTTGCCTTATATCCTCTGGTCCCCATTCTCAACCACTATGGGCCGACCGAGTGCGCGGACGGCGTTGCGCATCATCTGCTTTCCGTCCCCCCTGCGCTGACTGACCTCTATGTGCCGATCGGCAAAGCGATTTCTAACCTCGAGGTTTATGTCGCGGACGGACCGCGGCTGTGCAACCCGGGAGAGGTCGGCGAGATCTGTGTTAGCGGCGTTGGTGTCGCTGCTGGTTACGTCAATGACGACGACCGCACCAAGGATGCCTTTGGGCCAAACCCGTTCTCGAACGATCCTTCGTTCCAGCGCCTATACCGGACAGGTGATCTCGGGCGCACTCGTTCCGACGGCCTCTTGGAATGTCTCGGTCGACGAGACCGTCAGGTCAAAATTCGCGGGCACAGAATTGAGCTGGGAGAAATCGAGGCCCGCCTTTGCGCTCATCATTCGGTACGTGGCGCCGTCGTGGTCGCCTCCGCCTGCACAGGCGTAAAGCTTACGGCGAGAAACATAGCCAGGGCTGAGGGGGAAACTGGATCGCGGCGACTTATCGCATACGTGTCGGCCCCGGCTGAGGTGGGCGAAGGCGAGCTTCAGAACTTTCTTGCCGAAGCCCTTCCCACCTACATGCTTCCAGAAAGAATCATCCACGTCGGCAGTATTCCACTGACCAGAAACGGAAAAGTCGATTTTGGAGCCTTGCCGGACCCGGCCAGTGTGCGCCCTTTCTTGCCGACTCGATTTGAGGAGCCGCAAACAGAGCTCGAAGCTCAGCTGTGTGAAATTTGGTCCGGCGTTCTGCGCATTAAGAACATTGGCGTGAATGACGAGTTCATAAGCCTCGGCGGAGACTCGCTTCGGGCGATGCTTATATTGGCCCAGGTGCAGACCTTGCTCGGAATGAGAGCGGATTTCAGGCGCGTTCTGAATGGAACGATCCGATCTCTTGCGGCGTCGATCTCGGCTCCAGTCGAATCGAAACCGTGCACAGCCCCGACGCACGGTAGGCTAACGCGCGCGCCCCTAACGCGAGTTCAGGAGCACCTATGGTTTCTCTCACAGCTTGATCCGTCTGCCAGGAACTACATCATTCAGGGCGGCCTGCGAATAAAGGGCAGCATCGATTTGGCAGCATTCAATCGCGCCTGGACCGATGTCGTTCACTCCCATCAGGCATTTTCTGCACGCTTCATCGACGAGAAAGGTCCGCTTCAATGTTTCGATGTTCCTCAATGCGCAAGCCTTGAACTGGCTGATGCATCTCATCTCACGGCGCAGGAAGCAGAGGAGCTGATCGCAGAGCTGCGACGAACAGAGCTTAACGCCAATTTTGATCTCGGCCAAGGCCACTTATTTCGCGCGCGTATGATCCGTTTTAGCGCTGACAACCATCTGATACTGATCACCGCTCACGAAATCATCATCGATGCCTGGTCGATCTCCGTTCTGCTCAGGGACCTTCGACAAAGGTACGTAGATGCTGCGGCGTTCTTGCCAGAAAACCGGGCGTCACTCTCGACCTATGCCCTCTGGGAAATCCAACACACGACGCCGGAGGCGCTAGCCAAGCAACGGAGTTATTGGCGTAATCAGATTGGCGATGATCCGCCGGTTCTTTCGCTCGGAACGGGACGAGCGCGGCCGCAGACAAATTCCTATCGCGGCGCTTCGCATGCGGTGCTGCTTGGCAGCGAGCTCTCCAATCAGGTCCGGGAGTTTGCGCGCCGCCATAGATGCACCACGTCGACAACACTCCTTTCATGTTTCAAGCTGCTGCTGCGGATGTATAGCGGTCAGGACGACATTATTGTTGGCATACCTCACGTCGTACGGGATCAACCAGGCAGCGACGTAATTATCGGCTTTTTCCTGAATATGCTGCCGATCCGGACCGCGATCGATGTCGACCAGTCCTTTGTGGTTCATGCGTTGCGCGTCCAGGATCTAGTTAGCACTGCCATCGCAAATTCGGCATATCCATTCGGCTGGATGGTGAGGGATGCCCGTCTATTTCGCGTTCGCGAAGCCGGCCGCTCACCGATCTTCCAGGTCATGTTCAACATGTACTCCGAGGCCGCCGAGCCATCCGGCCAACATGAGTTGGATCTGACATTCCGCGAATATGAGACCGGCTATGTAAAATTCGATCTGACATTGTACGCACAAGATCAGGGCGATGAAATTGCTCTCCAGCTAGCGTATGCGGAAGACATATTTTCGAGCGATCTGATTGTTCACATGGCCGACAATCTGCGCTGTCTGATCGCAGCTTGCATTGAGAAGTCGCTTGCGCCCATTAAGAATCTGAGCTGCCTCAGCGCGTCAGACGTCGCTATGCTGGATTCGCTGGTTGG
Source organism: Bradyrhizobium sp. UFLA05-108 (assembly GCF_059803455.1). NCBI lineage: Bacteria > Pseudomonadati > Pseudomonadota > Alphaproteobacteria > Hyphomicrobiales > Nitrobacteraceae > Bradyrhizobium > Bradyrhizobium sp. UFLA05-108. The sequence goes on from NZ_JBANAZ010000040.1 coordinate 46,179, forward strand.
CTCGCTGCAGCCATATGAGACTGAATGTCCGCTTGTCGAGGCCTTCGAGCAAATCTGCGTCTCGAATCAGAGCCAAGTGGCATATTTTGGTCAATTCGGTGAGATCACATTCGGCCACCTGCGCGAGCGCGTAACAGCTATCAGATCGCTACTGCGGGCTTCGGACGTGGGAGCTGGCGATATGATTGCCATGCTTGTCGACCGGTCGTCCGACGTGGCCGCGGTTATTCTTGCGGCACGAGCCCTACAGTCCATTGTTGTCCCGATATCGCCGGATTATCCGCGTGATCGGATCGAACATATCCTGCGAGATAGTCAGGCAAAGCTCTTAGTTCACGCAAATGCCGCCGAGCCTCGTTTCGACGTGCCGTCGGTCTGTCTATTGACCCTAGAGGGGGCGAGCGTGCCCGCGCACGATTTTGGGCGCAGGGACAAACCATCAGATCGGGGAATTGCAAGCCTTATTTACACGTCGTCATCAACAGGAAGGCCGAAAGGAGTTCTTATACCGGAATCGGCAATTCTCAATCGACTGAACTGGATGTGGCGACGCTTTCCGTTCGACGGTACCGACGTTATGGTTGTGCAGAAGTCCGCATCACTTGTTGCTTCGGCTTGGGAGTACTTTGGGGGGCTTCTGAAGGGTATACCGGCGCTGATCCTAGCCCAGGAGCAGTTGCTGGATCCGGATCTGCTATTATGCGCGTTGGCAAGATGTCGTGCGACACATTTATTTGCCTCTCCGCCACTCCTATCCGCCGTCATCGCTTCGCAAGAACGGCGCCCGCGACCGACGTCCTTGCGGCTGGTCACAAGCAGCGCCGAATCGATGCCTCCCTCGCTTCCCGGGCGCTGGCGTGCGAATTTTCCTGAAACGCCGTTGTGGAACTTCTATGGTGCTACGGAATGTGCATCCAATGCAGCAGTCTACGAAACATCGGATGCCGACGACGGCTCGTCCCTTGTCCCCGTTGGGCACCCAATCGATAACGTCAAAATCTACGTGCTCGATGCCCAGTTAAGGAGAGTCCCTGTCGGAGTTGCTGGCGAACTCTGCATTGCCGGACGATGCGTGAGCGCTGGGTACTGGCGGGATCAAGATCGGACCAACCGCTGTTTCATCCCGAATCCGTATGATGACGGCCGATTCAGCGTTCTTTATCGAACTGGCGACATCGCACGCATTTCAACCGGCGGCCTGCTCGAGATTTGCGGCCGATCGGACAACCAGATCAAACTACGGGGCTTTCGAATTGAGTTGGAGGAGGTCGAAACGGCTCTTGAGTCTCATCCTGCAATCGCAAAAGCTGTGGTCGTCGCAGACGGCATGGATAGTCATCGCCGCTTGATCGCCAGCGTGGTTCCGGCTCGCCACAGTCTAAGTTCTGGAGATATTGTCACTCACCTGCGCCACACATTGCCATCCTACATGATTCCTGCCGCCTTCCGTTTGGTTGACAGCATCCCCCTTACGGCAAGTGGGAAGATAGATCGTTCTCGCCTGTCGTCCGTTCCTTACCGCGAGGTGGAGCCAGCTCCCTGTGCTGAGCCCCGCACGCGGAAGGAGCGCATTCTTGCTGCGATCTGGCAGGATCTATTAGGCACCAAGTGGGTCGGACTCGATCAGAGCTTCTTTGATATCGGCGGAGATTCTCTTCTCAGCGTGCGCTGCGTCACGCTGGCGCGCAAAGCCGGGCTGAATCTCACTGTCGAGCGACTTCATCGAACACCGACTATCAGGGAATTGGCGGCAGACGAAGCGGTTACACCCCATTCCGCGGATGGTTCATTGGCAATCACCCCCGCAATCTCATCTTGGAACCGTCTTGCCGCCTTCGACGAGCACTTCAACATCGGCGATCTGTTCTTCTTGCCCGCCGGCGTCCTGAACGTCCGAACGCTCGAGCGCGCCCTTGCCCATGTCATGAATAGGCACGAAGGCCTCAGACTGCGTATCGCTCGAACTGCTGATGGCCTACGTCTGACAATCGAACCTTCCGTGGCCGAACGCCTCGTGGAAGAGATCGATCTTGTCGGAATAAGCGTCCTTCAGCAGCGTAAGATAATCGAGAGCATCTCGGCAAGGCGTCAGCATATGTTTCGGTTTGACGGCCAGACGCCTCTTGTCAGCGTCACAGCGTTACGCACAGCGGAAAGCGGCGATTACTATCTTCTGGTCCTGATCCATCATTTTGTAGCGGACGGGATCGGCTATCGCCTATTCCTGGAAGCGTTGGATACGGCATACAACGCCCTTGCCTCGGGCCATGCTCTAAGCGGTCCCGAGAACACACAAGCGCTCTGTCCATGGTTGAAGCGCCTTGAACACTACGCGAACAGCGAAGCGCCAGCCGAACTCGAATACTGGGAGGGGATTGACTACCATCAGTTCGATTTTCACATCAGCGACACTTCATCTGGCGGCGCAAGCTTTTCGAAGGTGACGGCGAGAGAGCTTCACTATGCACGCCTTGAGGGGCGCACGGATGAAGCGAACTGCCGATCCCTCTGGGAAGATCAGGCCAAATACCATCTTGAGATCGACAAACAAGCGACAGCTGATCTCTTCAATATTGCAGCCAGGTGGGCGCATTGTCAGGACGTCGATGTCTTTCTTGCGGCCATATCCGGCGCCTTTGGACGCGTTTTCGGCAACTACTCGCTCTGGATCGATAGCCTTACCTCAATCCGTGGGCGACTTTTTGATGATCTCGATCCATCTCAGATCATCGCCCATATCAGCGAACTTGTTCCGCTCCCCTTGAGACTGACAGCAACGGAGCACCGCCCCGATCGTGCGCGTTCAATATACCGCCAGCGCAATTCCCTGCCGCGCAGGGGAATCGGGTTTCGGGCCATGAAATTCTTAAACCGAGATGTAGACGTGCGGAGCCGGGTCGGTCGCCTGCCCTTACCAAGAATTGGATTGAATTATCGAGCGGGTGTGCAGCGCCATTTTCCACGCCGTCTCTTAGCCAGGGAACCCTCTCGACTCTGGATCGGCGAAGACATGGATGAAGGGTCCGTGATTCACCTGTTCTGGTTCGATGTCGGATATGAAGCCGGCCAGCTTCAGATCGAAGCGAGGTATGATTCAAGCCAAGTCGGTTATGAGCTGACCCGTAATCTTTGCACAACATTGCAACGGGAGTTGGTGCAAACGATTAGCGAATGCGGAAGAGCTCGCGACACGTTCACCCATGAATGAGCCAGATGCGGAATTCGCCTTCGAGAGCGATCGCGATGCGATTCCGAAGAAGATGCAGCACATTGACCTATCGGCCCCCAATCTGTCGAGCCTCATTCTGCGGCTCGCGATTCCGTCTGTTGTTGGCTTGTCGATCAACGCGTTACAGCAGGTCGTCAACGCGATCTTTGTTGGCGCGCTTGGCGCACAGGCGATCGCAGCTGTCAGCATGGCCTTCCCGATCGTGGTCCTGGTCACAGCAGCTGGACAGGGGATCGGTGTTGGAGCAGCGTCGGTCATATCTCGTCATCTTGGCGCTGGAGAGTACCTGGAAGCGAGTCGAGGCGCGAGCACGGCACTCGCGCTCGCCGTTCCGATCGGTATCACGGTTACGGTCGCGCTGCTTATAAACCTGCGAAAGATCTTCGTAACGCTCGGGGCGACCCCAACGATTATACCCGTGGCGCTCGACTACACAACGACGCTTTTGTTTGGGTACACATTGATGCTTCTAAACATTGTCAACGGATTCGTCGTCAGGGCCGAAGGCAATACACGGTTCAGCATGTGGACGATGGTTACCGCCTTCATACTGAACGCTGTGCTTGATCCCATCTTCATATTTCTGCTGGACCTCGGTGTGCGAGGCGCGGCCCTCGCAACGCTGGTATCTCAGATAGCTGCTGTTAGCCTCTATATCGCGTATTTTGCGAGGCTCCGCGGGATAGTCCTGGTCAGGATATCTCACGTCTCGTTGCGAGCTGATCGCATCAAGCAGCTCGCGTTCATAGGGGCGCCAGCGTCCGCGACCAGTATTTTATCGGCAATTGCCGTTATGCTCTTGTACGGAGCTGCTGCGCCGTTCGGGGACGAGTCTATCGCGGCCCTGGGAATAGCTGTACGGATCTTGACGATCGGCGCACTGCCTATCACCGGCTTCTGTATGGGCTCGCAGGCTGTCCTTGGCTTTGGCTGGGGTGCACGGGACTTTGCTCGTCTACTGAAGGCTGCGAAGTTCATACTCTCAATAACGGTCGCGTTTTCCGTTGCGTATTCTGCGGCCGTTGTGATTTTTGCCCGGCCTTTGGTTGGGCTGTTCAGCAATAGCGATAAGGTCAGGGAAATTGCTGTCTCGACCTCCATTGTCTTCCATCTGTTCTTTGGGTTTTTTGGTCTTGAGAGTTTCGTAACGACGATGCTTCAGTCGTTCGGGAGGGCGCGCCTCAGTGCGGTTGTGTCCTTCGCGAGGCAGGGCTATCTCTTCATACCGGCCATACTATTATTGCCGATCATATCGGGTTTCAACGGACTGTTGATCAGTCAAGCAATCGCTGAGCTGGGCGCCGGCATGATCGCGTTGTTTGTTATGTTTCAACAGTTCGCTGAGCTTAGACGAGCGCTCTGGCATCCCACTTCAAGAGCAACCCAGATTGTGGGTTGAAACTGACGACGGATATCACCGGAGCATTGGGCCTACATCGCCCGCGGATGTGTTGCACTCCAAGAGAATGAAGAGCGTTGCGTGCAAGAGTCATGCGCTACAGTAGTGGTCTTGAGCGGTGACGTTCGCAATGCAGCAAAAGCGCGTGTTGCAGGCCGCCGCAACGGCAGTCGGAAGCGGACGCGGAGCTGGAGTTTCCCGCCGGTCGAGATCGGGGTGCCGCTCGCATGATGAGCTGGACTCCCGCGACTTGAAGCTCTTGTGGTCGCAAGCTAACCACTCGCGGGAATTCAAAGGTCCCGCTTCGCGCTCCTCGAAAAAAAAGGGTTTGTCCCAGCTATGAAAACGCTCGCGACGTTAGGAGCTGCCATTTCTGCCGCTTTGGCGCATGATATCAGCTTTTCGGGCGGACCAATGTACGATCCCGCTCCTCCTCCGTTTCCCCCTGAAGCGAAAATGTTAGGCAACGTGTCCCTGCGTCGTCGGCGTGAATTCGCTTGGGGACGTCATCACGCTCGCGAGGCATTGCGCCGCCTCGGATTCACTCCTGATCCGATTTTGTCTAGAAGTGATCGGGCTCCTCTTTGGCCCGTAGGCTTCGTTGGGAGCATTTCCCACTCTTCGTCTGATTGTGGCGCCGTTGCGGGATGCTCGAGAAACGTCCTCGCCCTGGGATTGGACATCGAAGATGAAGAGCCGCTCGGAGCTGACCTTATGCCAATCATATGCACCTCCGCGGAACTACAACGTCGGGAATGGTCCAGCAGTCGCTTTGGCCCGAAACTAATCTTCGTAATCAAGGAGGCTGTATACAAAGCATATTCGCCAGAAACCGGTGAATTCCTAGATTTTCAAGATGTCAGCGTTAGAACGGGCGACCAGAGTGGGTTTTTCGAGGCGGAGATCATCAATCCGGAAAAACCTATGAATCTCGGCAGTCGGACTATCAATGGAATTTATCTCCCGTTTCTTGGAGGTATTCTTGCATTGGCTGTGCGATTTCGAGGCTCGTAAGTAGCGCTGCGAAACTTGTCAACGTTGCCCGGAGCCTTGGCATGAAATGATCTTCGATCTCGCAGGCGCTATACAGTTGGTACGGCAGCCAGCCGCTGCTGACGATGATGATCGTCCCTTCGTTCACGTCAGACATCGAAGAGGAGGGGAGCATGGACCGGGTGTTTCTCGCGCCTGAACGTATCCAATCGCTCGATATCGTTAAGCAGCTCAATCTGCTCAGCGACTTGGATAAGGGCAAAGCGGGCGGCATCAGGGATTCTGTCGTGGTTTTCGTTGCGAAGAATCGCCAGCAGCTCGGCGGTGCTCGCCAAGCCAGCGACCGCCACAATTCCCAATTCGTCCATGTGGACACGCAGGGCAGACAGTCGGGCTACGCTGCCTCATCAGCATTTTACGCCTTCACAAATCGTGCCGGTGGCGTGTCGTTCGACAGAGATAACCGGTACGAACCGCATTGTGAGCCGGGTGCCGGCCTCACAAATCGGTTCTGCATTCGCGGCATCCGACTTGTTCGGCCGCGACCATAGGCAGAGCCGCGCGGACCACTGCCTGGCAGACATTATGGCTGGCTTCAGTTGTGGAGCCGGGGCGTTACGGGCGAACAGTGCCGACTTTTCAACACCTCTTCCTTTTCGGTGGAAAGGTCTCCCCGATTTTGGCGGCGGCCGACTGATCGGCGCGTCTTGGGGGTGGCAATTCGCTACATCGCTGTCGGGTTGACGCCCGAAGCGGCCGATACGTGCTCGGCCTTGTCCGAGGACAGAGCACCGGCAAATCAAGGAAATGTTAACCATTTAACCCAATGATCTGTATGGAGATATTGTATTGTTCTTGATTTGTTCTTTGTGGGTTGCTACACCTCCAGACGCTTTTGTCCCCGAAAAGCGTCGGCTTTCAAAATGGTGGACTTCGACTCTGTTTGATTCGACGCCGCCGCAGGGGGTAGCTAGGGTTGGACGATGAACCTTCTCGCACGAATGAATGACGGGCCGGCCGTACGGTCAATCTCGCCGCGTAGGGAGTTGGGTGCCTACGAAGCGCTGTGGCTTGAGAAGGGGGCTACCTTCAAAACGATCGCCGAGAAATTCGCATCGGACCCGACTGCTGTCCCTTCCGACTTCGTTTCAGGTGCTGTGGCGGATGTTCGCGCATCGGAAGTTCTGGCTGCGCTCAAGAAGGCAGGCGTATCTAGGTTCGGAACTCGGCTGAATCTCACTGGCAACTATCCTCCGAAGCTCCGGGATGCAAGACATCCGGTGGAAATGCTTTATTTCCAAGGTGCTTGGGAGTTCGTCGAGACGCGTTGCGTTGCCGTCGTGGGGAGCCGCAATCCTAGCGAAGATGGAAAATCGCGTGCGGCGAGGCTCTCACGCGCGTTGGTCGAGCGCGGCTTTACGGTTGTGTCGGGCCTGGCAACCGGCATCGACACTGCAGCTCATACAGCCGCGATCGAGGCGAAGGGCCACACAATCGCTGTGATCGGCACGCCGATCGGGACCTATTACCCGAAGGAGAATCAGGCGCTCCAGCGCAGGATCGCGGAGGAACATCTACTCATTTCTCAGGTGCCAGTGCTCCGGTACGCTAGTCAGCACGTACCGCAGAACAAGCTGTTTTTCCCTGAGCGCAACGTCACGATGAGCGCTCTTACCAAGGGGACGATCATCGTCGAGGCCAGCGACACAAGCGGGACGCTCACGCAGGCTCGCGCGGCCTTACAGCAAGGCCGAAAGCTGTTCATTCTCGATTCCTGCTTCAAGCGAGATGACATCACTTGGCCGGCGAACTTCGAGAAGAGGGGCGCGATCCGTGTCCACGATCTCGCCGATATCTGGGGCGCGTTAGGTGATTGCACGCCTTCTCCAGCAAATTGACGAGACCAACCGTAGAGACCACTGGTACCTCGACGAGGGTGACGATTGTCACTACCTCTACGAATATACGGCCCGTTTGGGTTGGCGCGGCGGCGAGACCAATCAGCTCGTTCACAATCTTCAGAAGAAGCGAGGCGACGGTGGGTACCAATATAAGGCCGCGGCAATCGCTAGATGCGCGAACGATCTGTCAGCGGTTTTAAACGCCGAATGGTTGGCCCAAGCCACGATTGTTCCGGTTCCGCCATCGAAGATGAAAGCCGATCCCGCCTACGATGATCGTATGGTGCAGGTCTGCCGAGGAGTCCGCGCCCCGGCGCCTCCCGACGTCAGAGAGTTAGTCGAGCAGATCGCCTCGACGAACACTTTCAAGGGCGGCAACCGGATGTCGCCGACCGAGCTCAAGCAGAACTACAGGATCGCGGAAAACCAACTGCAGAACCTGCGCGGTATCGTGGGTATCGTCGACGACGTCCTCACGACAGGCTCCCATTTCAAAGCCGTCAAGGAGATGATTCTTGAGCGCGCTCCGCAGACGCGCGTAATTGGACTATTCGTTGCCAGACGCGCGCTCGCAGATCCATTTAACGAAGTGCCGATCGAAGACCTACTGAGGTGAACGATTGTCACCCACAGGCCGCTGCGATAGAGCCGGCTCCGCCGGCGTAGGGGCGTGCCTGGACATGTTTCATGCCACGGCCCGATTTTCCTTGGAAACGCCGCGTGCGACAATCTTTAGGGCGTCATCGGAAAGCGGCCGCTGCAGGCCCTTCGCTTCGTCCCATGGTGCGCGTCAAGCCATAGACTTAGGTACGGTCCCGGGGCTGACTTCGACTTGGTGCCCCGGTCTCCATCGAAGATTGTCCAGATCAGCGGATTTCTTCATGCACTGGATACTGATCACCACTCAACAGCGGCCTGGTCCAGATCGCGCTCGCATGCTGTCGCCGAGATCTTGGACTGCGCGCCAAGCTTTCCTCGCGAGCAACTGCACATATACGCCGGTATACTCGGCTATACGCAGGTATAGGTGCGCCACCGATAGGATGGTGCGCAAGGGAAATCTTAATTGAGATTCGATACGCCCACTTATGTTGGATTCAAGTGGCGGTTGGAATTATGTGGCACAATCGGATATCAAATCTCGCCCTGGCATTATCCGTCCCAGCAGCAACAATTGCGGCTAATGCAGATGCGCTCTCACTTCACTTCTGGGCCGGACTCCTTCTCGGCGGATTGATGTTGCTCCTTTCCTTCATGACGTCGACGAGACGGGAGGCGGCAGCAGCGACCTTGGACGAAGCGATGGCGATCAAAGCGTTCGAGTCGATCAAAGATGGTATTACAATTTATGACGCCGACCGCTGCGTGCTCGGCAATGATGCTGCAGCTCACATGCTCGGGCTTTCCAATGCAGAAGAACTGAGAGGATTGGATATCGCTACGCTTTCTCTGGATCCTCAACCGAACGGCAAGACGGTTGCCCAGATGTTCGAGGAGACCAATGAGGTTGTGATGAGGTCGGGCCACGTCGCAATCGAGTGGTGGCTTCGGCGTAAAGATCAAACCTCCGTTCCGGTCAGGATTAGTCTTGTCGTATCGAAATTCAGCGGCCGTCCGATAGTCGTGTGTGTTTGGCAGGACATAACCGACCTGGTCCGTATGCGCGAAGAGAGGCTGAGTCTTGCAAGGAGATTTGATAGCGATGTGTCGCGGGTCGTCGACGTTGTGGCGAGCTCAATGCAGGACATGCAAGCGGTTGCATCGGAAATTACTGCTTCAACGGACGATGTATACCATCGCACTGAAGCTATGACAGGAATGGTGAAAAAGACGGAGGAAAACTCCACTGCCGTGTCTTCGGCTGCTCAGGAATTCTCGGCCTCGATTACCGAAATCAGCCGACAAGTGTCGACCGCGGCGAGCATTTCGCAAACTGCGCGCGATAAGACCGTGCGCGCTGAAGCTACATTAAGTGAGCTCGTTGCGTCGGTGACGAAGATCAGCAGCGTCGTCCAAATGATCGAGAGCATAGCCTCGCAAACCAATTTGCTGGCCCTCAACGCCACCATCGAGGCAGCACGCGCTGGCGAAGCGGGGCGAGGTTTTGCAGTCGTGGCGGGGGAAGTTAAGAATCTCGCCGCACAGGCAGCAAAAGCGACGAGCGAGGTTGATACTCAAATCCTCGCCATCCAACAAAAGACAGAACTGGCAACTGCGGCGATGGGGGACATCGCTGACATAGTCGACAAGGTGCAGGAGATCTCGAGCAGCATATCGGCGGCCATAGAAGAGCAGTCCATTGTGACGAACGACATCTCAAGAAGTATCACCAGCATCAGTTCTGATATGCGCGATGCGTCCCGAGACATTGACCAACTGAATGATGCATCGCGCACCTCTGGCTCATCGGCGGGCCAGGCGGTTGGGAAGATAACCGATCTGAGCAAAAATATCGCATCGTTACAGGGGCAGGTCAGTGACTTCTTGATCAAAATAAGAGCGTAGTAGGGCGCGCTCAGTTCAATCCTGGTATCTTCGTCAGTCCTCGCCTGATGTCAGGAAGGCGCGGTAAGCCTGCTGGATGCCATCTCTCAGGGACGTTTTTCGCGCGCCAGCCCAGCTTTGCGAGCCTGCTGACGTCGAGCAACTTGCGCGGCGTACCGTCGGGGCGAGAAGTGTCGAAGGTGATGGCGCCGCTATACCCGACGATGTCGGCGACGACGCGGGCGAACTCGGCGATGGTGACGTCCTCGCCCGTGCCGATATTGATCAGCTCTACGGCCGAATAGGTCTTCATGAGGTGAACGCAGGCATCCGCCATGTCGTCGACATAGAGGAACTCGCGCCGCGGCGTGCCGGTGCCCCAGACGGCAACGCTCGCTGCACCTGAGAGCTTCGCCTCGTGAAAGCGGCGGATCAGGGCTGCTACAACATGGCTATATTCGGGATGGTAGTTGTCGCCGGCGCCGTATAGGTTGCTCGGCATCACGCTGATGAAGTCGCTTCCGTACTGACTGCGATAGGCTTCCACCATCTTGATGCCGGCGATCTTGGCGATCGCATAGGGCTCATTGGTCGGCTCCAGCGGACCGGACAGCACCATGTCTTCGCGCAATGGCTGGGGAGCAAGTTTTGGATAGATGCAGGAGGACCCCAGGAACATCAGCTTCTCGACCTCATTGAGATGAGCCGCGTGGATCACATTCGCGGCAATGGCAATGTTGTCGTAAATGAATTCGGCGCGCAGTGTATCATTTGCGACGATGCCGCCGACCTTGGCGGCAACCAAGAACACAACTTGGGGCCGCGTCTTGGCGAACCAGCCGAACACCTGGGCCTGGTCGCGCAGATCGACCTCGCTTCGTTCCGAAGTGACGAGCCGCACGTCTTCCTGCGCAAGCCGGCGCATCAGCGCGGCCCCGACCATGCCGCGATGGCCGGCGACATAGACCGTCTTGCCCTTCGGCTCAAACGGTGTGGCGGCCACCGGCGGCCTCCCGCTTGGCGTCGTTTAGGTCGGTTGCCATCATCTCCTGCACGAGCTGCGCAAAGCTGCGCTTCGGCTTCCAGCCGAGCTGTTCGCGCGCCTTGGTGGCATCGCCAATGAGAAGATCAACCTCGGTCGGGCGGAAATAGGTCGGGTCGATCCTGACCACCGTCTTGCCACTCGCTACATCAAGGCCAACCTCATCGACACCATTGCCGTGCCACGCGATCTTGCGCCCAACCTCGGCGAATGCGAACTCGACCATCTCGCGCACCGACCGCGTCTCGCCGGTGGCGAGGACGAAATCATCGGGCTTGTCCGCCTGCAGGATCATCTGCATGCCTTCGACGTAGTCGCGGGCATGCCCCCAGTCGCGCTTGGCTTCGAGATTGCCGAGATAAAGTGTCTCCTCGAGACCGACCTCAATGCGGGCGACGGCGCGGGTGATCTTACGGGTGACAAAAGTCTCGCCGCGAATTGGGCTCTCGTGATTGAACAGAATGCCGTTACTTGCGAACATGCCATAGGCTTCGCGGTAGTTCACCGTAATCCAATAGCCGTAGAGCTTGGCCACACCATAGGGCGAGCGCGGATAAAACGGCGTGGTCTCTTTCTGGAGGATTTCCTGAACCAGGCCGTAAAGCTCAGACGTCGAAGCCTGGTAGAAGCGCGTCTCTTTCTCCAAGCCAAGATTTCGGATCGCCTCGACTAGGCGCTGCACACCGATCGCGTCGGCGTTCGCAGTATATTCCGGGCTTTCAAAGCTGACGCCGACATGGCTCTGGGCGGCAAGATTGTAAATCTCGGTCGGTCTGATCTGCTGGACCAGGCGGATCAGATTGGTCGAGTCGGTCATGTCGCCGTAGTGCATGAGAAACGGCACGCTCCCGACATGCCGGTCCTGATACAGATGATCGACGCGCGCGGTGCTGAAGGAAGAGGACCGCGTGATCAAGGCGACCCGCCGTTGAGAGTTTTGATTAGTCAAATTTCACCCTGATGCAAACGAACCGATCGATTTCCGTGGGCCTTCACCTCCGGCTGTAGGTACTTGCCGGCAGCTAAACCGTTGCGCGGTCATAAGAAATGAGTCTGAAGGACAATAGACGTTTATAGCGATGATTTTGCAGAGCTTTTTCGCCTGGCCCTGCGGTTCGCTATGCTGGCAAGGTGTTCAGATCAGCTGCGCCAAGGGCGTCCCGGCGCGGCACCAGAGACACTGAACGCAGTTTCGAGCCCGCATCGGCATATTCCAGCGCCGAAAATTGCTGAGCAATCAAAGATAGATAAAGTTGTGAAGTGCCACTGCGAGCGAGTGAAATCCGTCGAAAAACGCAACCAAGTGCGGAATTTATGCGCCGATAGCGAGCTCCTTGCATTAATCAAAGTCGAAAGCTAGCTACCATCCGGTAGGGACTCTACCTTTGTGCGGGCCGGTTGCTTGGGAGTCGAAGAAATTGACGCGGGTAGTGCCCATCTTGAAATTCGGCGAAGCGCCATGGTAGCAGGATTTGGCCATTTATCTCTTTTGCCTGGTCACCGCGCTTAAGACGCCAAGCAAAAAAGGCCTCCGCAGGACTGTTCTCAAGTTTGAGGTCGCACAGGACCGGTGTTGAGGTCATTGAGAAAAGGCCGGCAGGATATAAGGGAGTGCGAGGCTGCAATCGAGCATTGCACGGGCCGAAGCAGAACTCCGAGAGTCAAAACTAGAGCATGCCGCAGCGGGAAATGCGATCGAAGCCGAACGGGTTCCAAACGACGAATTGAGCAAACGCCTCGGGACTCTCTGAGACAGCTGGAAGAAGCAGTATTGGAAGATACGTGATCTATCTCACTTGAATTCAGGAACACGCGATCCGTATTATCTTCCTCACGAGACGACGGGGGAGATCTCCAAATGCTGGATACCGCTACCGCCGAGCTTCTGCGCGCTGTGCTTGAGGAGGTCTGCGCGAGCATTTCCCGATACGAGACGGGCGTCCGCGCACATGTTGCCGCTAAGCTTCTGGAAGCCGCAACCAGAGGCGAAAGGATACCCGGCCGCCTCAAACAGATTGGTGTCGAAGCGCTTCGAGAAGCACCGACCATGTGGCGGTAGACGCCGACAATAACTCAGGTGAATTTCCAGGTTACCGTTCTAAAGATTCTTGTGAGCTATCCGGACGGGTTCGCGTCGATGGCGGAGCTTAAACGTGATATGGCGATTTTAGCGACGAGCGGTCGAGACTGGGCCGAGCGTACCAAGAGAATGGCCGCTCGTGTCCAGAACCTCGACATCTTTTCGCAGGGGCTCATTGAGCGGATGAACGGTGGCTGGCGTATCACGGAAAAGGGCCGGGCCGTCCTCGATGTGATGGAAGCGCGACGGGTCGTGCTGCAGCCGGAGACGAACGTATCTGCTTCCGGGCAAACGGAAGCTGATAATGATCGATAGGCCGTGTCAATGATGGAAGCGCGGACAACGTCCGCGACGTCCGACTATGATCCGTTCTGCTGACGAGAGACGGCTTGACACGTGATTGATTTCGTTCTGCGCATCGGCCATCGAAATTGCTGCGGATGAGCAAATCTGCGGCAATCGTTACGTCCGGCGATTCATGCACCGATGCCACATGGAGCGGACCATTCGATGGCACCGATCGTCAGCTTACAGCAGCTTGATGCTCTCGTGGTATGACCGCGCTCTAATTTGAGTCAGCGGTCATGCCGGCCCCGCTTATGTTGTGGACGATGAAACACAATAGAGCGATCGAGGCGGCCCACAGCGCGAGGTGCTCCCACCAACATAACTCGCGCTCGGACGTGTCACGCGCGATGGCTGCGGCCAAGCCGCCTAGCGTCATTCCTGCCATCACCATCGCAAACAAGTCAACGCCTTCCATAAGCGCTCCGTTCGATGTGGCGTGCAAAATCTGCCATCGTATTCCTGTCGGTTTGTTTTGCGTGCTTGCGTTTGCGTCTGACCAGCCTCGCTGCGTTCGAAGCTCATCGCGGTTCGTCTTGACGCGGAGGGAGGCAGCCGCGGCTAGCTGCGCTTTATGAGCTACGACACATCCGGCGTTGGCTAGCCTGGTGCTTCCACGTTAGGAACATGAAAGTCGTAGTCTTTGCTGTCGCTACGCCTGGGCGCACGCCAGCTAAGCAAACCAGTGCGTCTGATCGAGAAAGCCGAGATCCGTCCAATGCTGTCCAGTATCATTGTCGCTCGGCACCTGTTGAAAGTTTGCGGACAGCCTGAGTTCGGAGACCTCATTCACCGGCGACTGCTTTGAACTAGCTACAACTTGACGTTACGTACGATTCAAGCCTCAGAGACCGATCGTGCAGAACTGTCCGTAGAAGGCTCTGTTCGAGCGTTCGAGGACCTTGCATCGTACATGATAGGTACCGTCCCCAGTCCGCAGCTATCCACAATTGTGACTCGTGCCTGCCAAAATGGGAGGCACAAGCGCTGTTGAGCGACATCAATGCGCTTTTCGAGCGTTTCCAACTACGGTGTATTTGTAGCCGAACAACCGACCGCTCGGGTTGCTGAGGTTATGGGCTCGGATTGCCGGACAGTCCGGGCCCCTCTCCTGCAAGGCATGTTCGAAGCGCAATCTCTACTGATGAATTGTTCCTCAGTGATCGAGGAAACACTGGCAAAGTCAAAAAGCCTGAAACGCCTCTGATGGAAGACAGCACGCCTCGAGGGTGACGCTGAGAATTTTCACGATTGTACACTGTTGCCAAACCGAGCGTAGGACTACGAGCATCAATTGTTACGTTGGCCACAATTCGAATGACGTTGATGTTTAGCAGCGGTCCATTCGGAGACGCTTGTACGAATTGCTTTCTGAGAGCGGCGTTGTCGGTTGCGGCACGTTGCTTGCTTCTGCTCAACGTAACATCGCCACTCAGTCTGGTGATGTAGGGGCGGGCCCGATGCGCCCCTGCTCGTGTGTCGGGCCCGCCCTGTTCTATTCTCTGAGCCAGGAACTCGCATCGACCTGGCGGCAATTCGCAATGACACGGCCTAGAGTAAAAAGGCCGCCCGAAGGGATGGATACGCGTATGGAACGTCGGGACGGATCGCGGCCGCAGTATCGCTTGCCGCCTGAACCAGCGAGAAACTCTGTCGTCGTACCTGCGACGGATCGTCGAAATTGTTAAGAAGACAACCGACGCCTTCAGTTGCGTCCGCGGCAGCCCATTGCCTCGACAGTCGAACTGTGGAAGCCGTCTCCGGTATGAGACTGGCTGTTTTACCCCAATTCCTCGCATCTTTTGGAGAAATACGCGATGCACAACGTCGTTTGCATAAAGCAGGTTCCGGACTCAGCGCAGATTCGCGTGCATCCCGTAACGAACACCATCATGCGCCAAGGCGTACCGACGATCGTCAATCCTTACGACTTGTTCGCGCTCGAGGCTGCTCTGGAGCTACGCGATAAGATTGGCGGCGAGATCACCGTTCTGACCATGGGGCCTCCCGCCGCCGAAGACTCGCTGCGAAAGGCGCTGACTTTCGGTGCAGATCGCGCGGTATTGCTCACCGATCGTGTGTTTGCGGGGGCCGATACGCTAGCGACCACTTACGCGCTCGCGACGGCTATTCGTAAGATCGGAGAGGAGTACGGCCCGCCCGACCTCATATTCGCAGGCAAGCAGACGATCGACGGTGACACCGCTCAGGTTGGGCCAGGTATTGCCAAGCGGCTCGGAGTGGTTCAACTCACCTACGTCGCTGAGATCACGAACCTGGATCTCGCGGCACGCGCAATCGAGGTAGAGAGACGCGCGGAAGGCGGCGTGCAGGTGCTGCGCACGAAGCTTCCATGTCTCATCACCATGCTAGAGGCGACAAACGAGATCCGTCGGGGCGGCATGAGGGACGCTTTGCGTGCGGCACGCACTGACATCGCAAAATGGAACGCACAGGACGCTGGTGTGGCAGATATCTCGAAATGTGGTCTTAAGGGCTCGCCGACTATCGTTAAGCGTGTCTTTGCGCCCCCGAAGCGTGCTGAGAAAGCAATGATGGTGGAGGGCGCCGAGCAGCCTGTACCAGCGTTGATCGACGCGATCTTTAAGCACCGGCCAAAGCTTGAAACTGAACTTGCAGCCCTGGCACACGCTTCTGATTCGAGGTCATAGCGATGGGCCGTTGAAATCTCTCACGACTGTCGCGGCGCGGTATTATCCATGAAGCCTTGGTACAAAATTCTCTACGCCCAGGTGCTGATTGCCATCTTCCTGGGCGTTATCGTCGGCTGGCTGTGGCCCTCGGTCGCCACCAACGACTGGGTCAGGGCGATGGGAGAGGGCTTTGTCAAGCTGATCAAGATGGTGATCGCCCCGATCATCTTCTGCACCGTCGTCTCCGGCATCGCCCATATCCAGGACGCCAAGAAGGTCGGCCGCATCGGCGTCAAGTCGCTGATCTACTTCGAGATCGTTTCGACCTTCGCCCTTTTGATCGGGCTTATCGTCGGCAATCTCGTCAAGCCGGGCGCGGGCTTCGGCAGTGGGGCGGCCAGCGCTCTGGCGGTCGCAAGCTATGCCAGGCAAGCCGAGGGACAGAAGACTGTCGACTTCATCCTGCACATCATTCCCGACACCGTGGTCGGCGCCTTCGCGCAGGGCGAAATCCTGCAAGTGTTGCTTTTCTCGGTGTTGTTCGGCTTCGCCATCATGGGGCTCGGGGAGCGCGGCCAACTGATCCGCAACTTCATCGACGATGCCGCGCACGCCGTGTTCGGCGTCATCTCGATTGTGATGCACGCAGCGCCGATCGGCGCGTTCGGCGCGATGGCCTATACCATCGGCAAATTCGGCACCGCCGCGATCCTCAATCTGATCGGGTTGATCGCGACCTTCTACGCCACGGCGGCGCTGTTCGTGTTCATCGTACTCGGTACCATCGCGCGGGTCGCCGGCTTCTCGATCTTCAAATTTCTCGCCTACATCAAGGACGAGCTGCTGATCGTGCTCGGCACCTCGTCCTCGGAAAGCGCACTGCCGTCTTTGATGGAGAAGCTGGAGCGCCTCGGCTGCTCGAAATCCGTGGTCGGCCTGGTGGTACCCACCGGCTATTCGTTCAACCTCGACGGCACCAACATCTACATGACGCTGGCGACCCTGTTCATCGCGCAGGCGCTCGGCGTCGATCTCACCTTGGGCCAACAGATCACCATCCTGGTGGTGGCCATGCTGACCTCGAAAGGCGCCTCCGGCATCACGGGCGCCGGCTTCATTACGCTTGCCGCGACGCTCGCGGTTGTCGATCCGCGGCTCGTGCCGGGCATGGCGATCGTGCTCGGCATCGACAAGTTCATGAGCGAATGTCGCGCGCTGACCAACCTTTGCGGCAACGGCATCGCCTGCGTGGTCGTTGCCTGGTGGGAGGGCGAGCTCGACCGCAAGAAGCTCAATGGGCGAGTTTGCCGGTAGATCGATCGGCGAGCATCATCGATTAGGCGCGCCCCCGCGCTTGCTGGCCGATGATAGGACGAGCACGAGAGCGACAAGTTCGTTACGGCTTGGCAGTTGGATCGGCACGCGCCGATGATCTCTGCGCGTCGGCGGAAGAAGCAACAGCGCACGTTGCAACCGCACCGTGAGAGTTACACGATGGTGCCGTCGTCGAACCATGAATAGCCGAAGATGCCCGGGATCTCGGTTGTCAGAATGGCAATGTCAAAACCGTAGAGAATTTCAAAGCCACATTGAATTTGATTGAGCCGCAACTTAGCCGATTTCCACGTCATCTTGATAGTTCGGGGACATGGCGGCTGGCTTATCGAAGAAGCCGAAGGCGCATCTTGAGACGGCGCATTGAGGTCTAAGTTAGGCACTGCTCTAGGTCGCAACGGAGGCGCTCTGCGGCGGCGCTGCAATACGTCAAAGCTATCTCCGAAGAAGCTCCGTTAACGCGTCGATCGCTTCAGCCGAGCAACGCATATCCTCAATTTCCTGAGATATCATAAGAGCTCTTGCGCGAATAGCCGCGATACTGGAGAGTTCTGGAGCGTGACATTCAAGTGCGTCCAGGCGTTGGCTCAGTCGATCTAGCTGAGACTGAAGTCGCTGGATGTCCGCGTCACGACGTGTTGGAGAGTTGATGGCCCAGGTCCGCCGCGCCTGCATGATTTGTCCCCTTCTTTAGCTCCCGCCACCTTCTTAGCACGGTTCATGGCCGGAATGGTAAACCATTGTAAAGAACGAAGCGGTTTGAAGTCGCACCAATCCTGATCTTGTAGCTGCCAAACATTTTAGCAGCTGTCGTCGCGCCGAGCAGCAAAGGTTGCCGTCATCAAAGTGGGTCGCTGGCCGGTAGACAAAAAGTGTGACCGGCCTCATGGAATGACTTGAACCTGACGTAGCGTCAAGTTGTAGGATTAGAGACAATCGTGGGTGACCCGTAGGTCAATTCAGTCGAGAGAGCTGATTGCCCGCTACGTCAAGCACCTGTGTAGAGCGTTATGATTGAATGCGCGACGAAGAAGGATCAGCGAAATCCGGGATGCTACTGGTGACAGCGCGCGTTTCGAAGCGCCTGCACGCGGTGGCCATGCAGGAGAAAGCAGCCATTGAGTTGGTGCAGGAGCAGCCAACTGCTCGGGTGTGGCCGTTTGGCGACCTCGGTTGCCGGCAGAAGGGTGCCGCAAGTTATAGGATGAGGTCGATTGAAGTCGCCACCGGTCAAATGGCCACAGCCTCGTCTCGGCCGGTCGAGCGCGCCACCGCCACGACGTTCCCCTACTGCCCAGCCGAGACAGCAATGGCTTGGTCGGACGATGGCGGCGCCAACATGTTGTCTGAGTAAACTGATGCGTTGCTTCATGCGCACCTAAGAAAGCTCGAGCCGAGGTCGGGTCGTCCACGGATCGAGCGACCATGCCACCGAGAGCGGGGCGAGAGTAGCGTCCAAAAGCGTTGTGCCTGGGACGCCTGTCTATCCTCAGCGCGATCGCGCCTCGCCCCAAGTCGTGAACCGTTCGCGACTTGCTGGGCTGTCCGCGCGGAACAACGGCGCATCCCATCGGCGCACAAGGTAGGCGGATTGAAAGGTAGGGCTGTCTGGCGGCTTTATCGAAAGACGGGGTGCGTTGCGACATGTGCCCTGCACATCATGACAATACAAGGAGCTTACTGCCATTACGTGGCAGTGCTTGTCTGAAGCGAAGAAAGAAGGTTCGAGCAGAACGTGATCTGCGTTGGATTCAACTTATCTGCGAGGCAAAGAGAGGTAGCATGAGAGCACGGATTGGGAGCCAGCTCGAGGCTGGTCGCGTACATCATGGACAATTCGCCAGCCCACCCGGATCAGGTCCTTGTGGTCTTTTCTTTGTCCAGGGGCCCTGTGGCTGCAAGCTCAGGGTCATTGGATTGCTCCGCCCGCGCTGGGAACATGTCTCCGTCTCAACACCGCGGCGTTGTCCGAACTGGCAGGAGATGTGCTTCGTCAAGGACCTCTTTTGGGATGAGGAAGAGTGCGTGATGCAGCTGCATCCGCCCCAGTCCGAATACGTGAACAACAGCCGATACTGTCTGCATCTCTGGAGGCCGACTAGCCAGGAAATTCCGATGCCGCCCTCGGGGTTTGTGGGCATAGTTGGGCTTGGCCCTTCCGAAGCGGCTACGCTGGCTGCACAAATGCGAGTCAGGTAACCCTGACCATGGAGCGGTCTTAGAGCTCGCACGGTTAAGAACTGGGGCTCATCCCGATCGTGACGTATAGCGCGCTGCCCGCAAGATCCGCCGGAAGAATGCAATTGATCGCCAATTTTTCCGCTTGGTGGTGTTCGAGAATTTCGCGCTGGGATCGATAATCCATCGCGCTGGGCAGTCATCCTTTTCGTGTGCTCGCCCGCTTTATCTACGACGGCGAACCCATCCACTGTTCGGATATAATCTATCAATACAATCGATTTTACGAACTACCGAGAACCGCTGATAACAAATGCCGATGAGACTTTAACTCAGGCGCATCAGAATGATTGGCAACGAAAAAGAAATCTCAATCGAGGTCGGATGCCAATTTGGAAGGTGTTTTCGTGGACCAGCAGAAAGCGCGCCAGATGCCCGTGGTAAATGACTATCGGCAAACCTTCGTATAGTGTTTCCAACCTCTTCGATGTTGGCCTCCTACCTCCGTACAATTGAGCCTCCCCTCGACGGCACTTTAGCCTCGTGGCGAAGGCGAGAGTTGTCGATTTAAGGTGTCTAATGTTTCTTCAAAAGGATCGTGTGGAGTGCGGTCAGGTGGCGCGTCACGTCGCGCCCAAGTTGCAGAAGAAGTCCTTCCTTGATCTGGTCCGAATGGCCCATACGCTCGATATCATCGCCGTTGTGTGCGACGATCGGGCAGTCCATCAACCGATATTGGAGATGCTTATCTCGGCAGGCTATGTGCCAGATCTGTTCCACAGTGCAGATGAATTTGTGAATTCGAAGCGTTTCATCAGCACGTCTTGTTTGATCTCGGACATGCAATTGCCGGGCGCAAGTGGACTAAATTTATGCGAGCGCCTTGTCGCATCCGGAAACGCGATTCCCACCATTCTGGTTCTCGCAGGTCCCGACGACGACAGCCGGGCTCGCGCGCTGCAAGCCGGGGTGTCGCGATTCCTGCACAAGCCATTCAGCAATAGCGAACTGCTCGCGTGCATCAAATCGGCACTCAAAGACCAGACGACGATTCGGAGCCGCGCTTGAATATTGCTGTTCGCAACTTCCAGAGTCCCTCGTGTGTGACCAGTACGGTGGGCGCCTGACGGCCGAATGGGTGCAAGGTTATGATCCGCCGAACTCGAAGGGCTTCAAAGCGGCGAGCTGCCTTTCCAAAGATTCGAGTTCAAAAAGGCTAAAGCGTCGGAGAAACGATGGCTGACATCACCACATGCCGGGATATGCGCACGTCATGACGTGCAGTGGAAATAGTTCCGGCGCTCAGAGAAACTCTACCGAAGCTCAAAAACGCAATTTCTGCGAAAGGCCTAAAGCATGCTAGACCCTAACCCATTAGAAGTACACCGCCAGATCGTTTCACGTCTGGGAAATCCAAACCCCGTTATCTTGGACATCGGTTCTTATGACGGAACTGATACGCGACGTTTTCTCCAGCTGTGCCCAGAGGCGCGGTTCTATTGCTTTGAGCCCGATCCTCGAGCGGTCCTTCGCTTCAAGAAGAACATGCAAGACCTCAACAATGTGAAGCTATTTGAGGTCGCGATCAGCGATCGAAATGGCCTGATTGAATTTCATCCAAGCAATGGGGATGGAGAGGCGGAGGGATGGGATCTGTCGGGCTCAATACGCCGGCCAAAAAACCATCTAGCTGAGTACGATTGGGTTCGATTCGATCAGCCAATTTCCGTCGAAACCCGGAGGTTGGATGACTGGAGCAGCGAAGCTAACGTAAACAAGATTGATTTGATATGGATGGATGTTCAGGGAGCAGAATCCGATGTCATCGCTGGTGGCGGACGTACCCTGAGCAATACGCGCTTCATCTACACGGAATATAGCGACCGGGAGCTTTACGAAGGGCAGCTATCCCTGCAAGCCATTCTCGAGCTCCTACCATCGTTCGAAGTGGTGACTCTCTATCCCCGCGCAGTGGAGGGTGACGTATTGCTTCGGAATAAAAACTGCTAACTCGGATTCGGCCTTCTGTTTGCCGCAAGGTATGTTCGCTATCGAGCGCAAACAGAAGGCCGACAAGTCGGAATAGGCTTCTTAGTCAAACTCATGATCCTGGTACGTGACCTCTACTCCGCCGTCGAGCCGACAGCTATCCCTCCACTGAAGGGCGTTGGCGTCCCAAGAGGTGACCCGAAATAGTAGGTTAAGGGGGTATTGAAATCATAGAATCTTTGCGTCCTCGTGGGCTCACCGCACGGGGTGCTCGCGTTATTCTATCGCTAAGCCCAGAAGGTGCAAAAATTGCGAGTCGAAGCCTTGGCGATGCCGAGACATTGAGCACCTGTGAGACGTGCGAGAAGCAGCCCGAGGTCGGTCAGAGACGATAAGCTCAGATGCGGTAAGCACGGACGCATCGAGTTGAGGCAGCCATGATTGACTGACCTGTCAGGCTTTAGTGGCGACGTTTTCGCGCAGATTGATCGATGAGGAAATCATCCAGTTTCCGACCCGCACGAATTTGCGGGCTGAGCCATCGGGGTAATCTGCCACGCCCTGACCAAGTTTGCGCTGGGTTTTTCGGGTTTCGATACTTTGGCCGCACTGGCGGGTAGGGGCGGCGCTCACGGGTGGGCCGGGCAACCTTGTCGACCCCTCCGATCTTGCGCAGCCGCTCCTCTAGTTTGACCTTTTCTGCCGCAATCCGTTGAGCGAGAGCCGCAGCCACCTTCTCGTGGAGACTCCACAACTCATCGACGGTCATTGACTTCAGGTCATTCATTTTCATTGCGATCGGCCACTACGGGAAAATCTCATCGTGCATTAAATAGCGGCGTGCGAAGTAATACACAAGGCGCGATTCCAGAGTGGCAAAAGAACGACCTCATGAAGGACGCCGCAAATGAAGAGCTGGAAGCAGCGCAACGTTGCTGGAGGGGCGAGGGGAAAAACAATCGATGCCCTAAAGCTTGATGCTTCAACGACGTTAGCGCCTATGTGAATCTACTGGAATGCAAGTACTGGTCCACATTTTGGACCGAGCAATCTCACTCCACGAGCTATATGGCTACCACGCGGCGGCTCAGCATATTCAACCCCATCAATCCAAAACGACATATCCTCAATGGCAAGCTGGGGATTAAAGGTCCATCCGGTCTGGACGGCTTTCACCACTGCGAAGGCCCTGCGTGATGAAAATGAATCCGGAATGATGACATCAGCATCCTGCTCACATGTTGAGAGAAGCTCAATAAGTTCTTTGACCTTCATTTCGTAGCCTTCGCATCGCAGTTGCGCGGGGTGTCCATCGATAGGTTGTGAAGGATCGGTGAACCGCCCGTCAAGCTGCAAGAAAACCGATTACAATCAAGCGACGCTCTCTAATCCTGAGTCCGGGGAGACCGTTCCATCTCCGCGTGCGGCCTCGAGGGCATTTCGGCGTTCAGGCGCCTGTCGCGATAAATCCGACAAGTGGATTTGACGGCCTGCTACTGAAGACCTTCCGATTCTCGGTTCCGAAAAGCGACGTTGGTGAGGGGCGGATGTTTCCCGCGTGGACCGTAATGCCAGCAACAGTCATCGGCCGCACAGTTGGTTCGTTCTGGCCGACGAGATAGTGCGACCAAGGTAACGCCTTCAAATACGGTGAGCGAAGTGCCCCGACGTCACCAGTTCGTCCCGGGCAGGGCGCGCTTTGAGTGAGGTTGCGACGGCAGTTGCCTCCGCAGCAGGACTCTCCGGCCACAGGGCTTGAATCGGACCTAGCGTCAAGTTGTATGATGCCAAAATGACTTCAACCCAAAAAGAACACGAAGGGCCGTGTCATGATGTCCTTGTTGCCGATCCAAAAAAGCGCAACCGCTCTGCAAACTGAGAATTCTCAATGACTGCAGTTTTCGTTTTACTATCAATCCTGTTCATAGGTTTCGCAGCAGGGTACACCCTGCGCGCATGGCGTTCTCATAAGCGGCGTGAGCGCTACCGTTTACACGCGGCCTCATTTCGGCCCATTTCCCGCGTTTCAGAACGTCCTATTCAATCGCCCAAGCGCAGAGCATATTGAGGCTTGGTGATCGGAAGCGGAGCTCGAGAAAACCTTGGGCCGAGCCAGATGATGAGGAAGTGCAGCCCAGGCGATTGACACGGAAGATGATGTTCCGGCTCATCGGTAGCTACGGGCCTTTCCTTTGATGATTGCGGGTCCTTAATGCGACACCTCGCTTGCGAGCCTCGCGTCATCCACCCGCAGTGCCCCCGCCGAGTGCACCGGCGGGGGTCTCCTCTTGAATGCCCTGTTGCAAAGCGAGGGCGAAACAGCCACCTGGGACCATTGAAAAGCCAAGACGGTTGGGCAGGGCGATATTGAACAAGGAGATGACGTCAGATTGAAAGATCGACGCCAATCTTGCTCGGGCAGCATCCCGTCTGGAGATTGCGATTTCAGACCTCGGCAATTGCCATCGCCGCGCCGTTGACCAAGTGCGCTGGTCCATTCCTGGTATTTGGCAGGCGATTTCTCTCTGTTTGGTCGCGCGCGTTGCTGCTCAATCGCAGTCGCGGCGGAACAATTGACCAAGGTGCGCCAAGCGAGGCGCGCAGTGATCGCAGCTGGCGCTAGGCGCTTAAACCCGCACGCGACGACATCCCTGGCGCTCCAGGCGCAACGAATCGCCCGATGGCAAGATCGAGCTCCGCAGAGAGGAGCGTCGAGTGTGAGTAGTTTGGCGAATGTTAGCCAGACGGACTCACGCCGGTTTCGAGAGCGCGCCTCTCATTTGCCAGTGGCTGGTCTTTCCGTTCGCTGAAATCGCTTGAAGCTCCCGCAGCGTCAAGTTGTAGGCTTCAAGAAATCGATCGTGACCACGCGCCACAATAGCGCATGTCATGCACGTGATTGCTAATCTGAAGGTGCCGGCTGTGGTGGCAACGAGATCTGAAGCATCTTGCAGTCGGTTTCGCTCGACGGCGCCAACGACAATTGCCGCGATCTACGAGGCCGCGCCTGCCCGTTCCGGAAACGCCAGCAGCAACTCCGCTCAGTCCGAGAGCGCTTGATGGATCTCAAATTGATCATGGGCAAAGTCGCCAGCGGCGCCCCCCTGAGCCACCAGGAAATGGCCCTGGCATTCGACAGTATGCTATCCGGCGCGGCCACGCCCTCGCAGATGGGCGCTTTGTTGCTGGCGCTGAGGGTGCGCGGGGAGACAGCGGAAGAAGTGGCCAGCGCAGTTTCGGTGATGCGCAGCAGAATGCGATCGGTCAGTGCACCGCCCGATTCGGTCGACATCGCGGGCACAGGCGGTGACGGTTCCGGTTCGCTCAACGTCTCAACGTGTGCTTCTTTCATTGTGGCGGGTGCCGGCATTCCTGTCGCCAAGCACGGCAACCGCGCCCTATCCTCGCGCTCAGGCTCCGCCGATGTACTGGCCTCGCTCGGAGTGAAGATCGATTTGGAGCCAGAAGAAGTCGCCCGCTGTATCCGGGATGCCGGAATTGGGTTCATGTTTGCGCCGACCCATCATCCGGCGATGAAGAACGTGGGTGCAACTCGCGTCGAACTCGCGACCCGCACAATCTTTAATCTCGTCGGGCCCCTCTGCAATCCTGCCTGCGTCAAGCGGCAGGTGATCGGGGTGTTTTCGCGCCGGTGGGTGCAGCCTCTAGCGGAGGTTTCGAAGAGGCTTAACGCGGAATCGGTATGGGTGGTTCACGGTTGCGATGGGCTCGACGAGATCACGCTCACCGGTCCCACTTTTGTCGCCGCGCTCGAAAAGGGCGAGATTCGGACCTTCGAGATGACGCCGGAAGAAGCCGGGTTACCTCTTTGCGGACGGGAGGGATTGAAGGGCGGGGACCCCGATAGCAACGCGGTTGCACTGCAAGGCGTGCTTGAGGGCGTGCGCGGCCCGTATCGCGATGTTGCTCTCTTGAACGCGTCAGCGGCCTTTATAGTGGCCGGACGGGCCACAACTCTGAAGGAAGGCGTGGCCATCGCACAGGCATCACTCGACAGTGGCGCCGCCGCCGGCCGCTTGAAGCTTCTGGTCGCAGTCTCCAATTCCAAATAGACGGCATGATCTATCCCGACATTCTGACGAAGATTGAGACATATAAGCGCGAAGAGATCGCAGCTGCCAGGCGGACGCTTCCGCGTGCCGAGCTCGACGCGCGAGCGCGCCGCTCGCCTTCGCCGCGCGGCTTTATCAGCACAATTCACAAGAAACACGCGTCGGGTAGCTATGCTCTCATCGCAGAGATCAAGAGAGCGTCGCCGTCGAAGGGGCTCATTCGCGCGGACTTCC
This sequence comes from Bradyrhizobium sp. UFLA05-108, assembly GCF_059803455.1. NCBI lineage: Bacteria > Pseudomonadati > Pseudomonadota > Alphaproteobacteria > Hyphomicrobiales > Nitrobacteraceae > Bradyrhizobium > Bradyrhizobium sp. UFLA05-108. Next base: position 72,115 of record NZ_JBANAZ010000040.1, read on the forward strand.
ACCCGCCATCGCTTGCCAGATCCTATGAAGCAGGGGGCGCCGCCTGCCTCTCGGTCTTGACGGACAAAGTGTCTTTCATGGGCGATCTTGACTTCATGGAGGCGGCGCGGGCGGCCACAAACCTGCCAGTTTTGCGCAAGGACTTCATTTTCGACACGTATCAGGTCATCGAGGCTCGCGCCCGTGGTGCCGACTGCATTCTGCTGATTATGGCGGCGCTGGACGACGGGGCCGCTCGTGACCTCGAAGCTGCGGCTTTAGCGTATGGTATGGACGTGTTGGTCGAGATTCATGATCGAGCAGAGCTCGATCGCGCCCTTAAGCTTCGCTCGAAGATGATCGGTATCAATAACCGAAACCTGCGCACCTTTGTGACAAACCTTAAAACAAGTGAAACGCTGGCGCCGCTCGTCCCGAAGGATCGCCTGATTGTCAGCGAAAGCGGCATCTGTGCGTTCGATGATCTGGCGCGGCTCTCGCGAGCCGGCGTCTCGACTTTCCTCGTAGGCGAAAGTCTCATGCGTCAGTCAGACCTCGCAGCAGCAACTCGCGCGCTACTTTCCCCAAACCAAGCCGCGGCGAGCGGGTCGCGTCGATGACACGCAAAGTCTCCAGCCAACTGTTGCGGCACACTCTTATTCACTCCGAGAACGGTACCTTTCGCACGAACGCCTCGGATGCCGGCCTGGAGAGCCGTGAGCGGTGGGCAAGGCCAGGCCCGCATCCCGCGAACGATCGAACTTGGATGTCGATTCGTAGGGGGCTGCTGATCTTGGGTTGCCTTGTCAGATGAGCGATATTCGATCAATCGAGGCGATCGAGTTTCGGCAGGCCATGCGAAATCTGGCCAGCGGCGTTGCCATCGTGGCGACCGGATCGGCACTTGAACGGCGCGGGTTAACGGTGAGTTCTATCACCTCGATTTGTATAGAGCCCCCTTGTTTGCTGGTCGGCATTAACATCAATTCCGGGACTCACGATGCGATACTTGCGACCGGCAGGTTTGGCGTCAGCCTTCTTGCTATTGATCATCAGGAGATCGCTCTGCGATTCGCCGGCCGGGATGGCTCCCAAGGTCTCCAGCGGTTCGATACGGCTACTTGGGATCAGGGGATTCTCGACGTACCCCTATTGCAGGGCGCAATCTGCGCGCTCGAATGCCTCTTGCACCATTACCAGGTCATTGGCACGCATGGGCTATTTATCGGCCGAACCGTTGCGGTGCGCCCAGGCGATGGCAATCCGCTTATCAACTGTCGCGGCAAACTTCGAACATTGCCACATGATTGAACGCAGTGTTTGCAATGGCCTTTTAGCGTTGACAGCTAGACGTGTGGTTGAAATGGATGGAGCCAAGTCATGATCGTAGAATGCTCGCCCGACCGCGGCATCCGTCTGACGGAGCCGCTCGACTTTTCCGGGTTCAAGCTCGTTTTGAGAGGTGCGCTCGGTGTTCCACCAAGGCTCGGAGGAATTACCGTCGTTGATCAGGACAATGCGTTGGTTCCTATCGATCTAGTGCCGAACCTGCCTGGTCGTCCGAACGACAATCGAGATTGGGACGTGGCCTACAGCCAGATGGTCGATCGTGCCCGCGAACGAGGCTGGATCGATCTCAAAGTAAATGCGATCCGTGCACACATCGAAAGAGTGGTCTGAAGCCTTCACCGCCCGAGCCATCGCGCGAGACGCTCACGCGCGCACGGGCATTATATATTCAGGCGTATCACAGATCATGCCCTGCAGCCGCTGGCATGAGAACGGCGACGCTGTCCCTGTTCTCAGCGCTCGCCATGATCGCCTCGAGAGAGGGGGGCTCAGGTAAGGCCTCGCCGTCTGCTGCCATACCTTCCAGATGAAGGGCCAAGGCTTCAGCGGCCCTGGCGCGCGCATCGTCCAGATCCGTACCAGCGGTGCTCACGCCGGGAAGATCAGGAAACGAGACGCCGTAGTCGCTGTCCGCGTCCTTGTGGATCAAAGCAAGGTTGTATCTCATGAAAGCTGCTCTCCGGGCCGATCGCTCTCTCTATGCCTTTCATTTTCAACTGTTCAGATGCGTTTCCAGAACTCTCCCGGGAGACGTCGGATGAGTCCACGCAGCACCTCGTTCGTTGCTTTGGGACGCTCTGCTCGAATAGAGCGGCCGAGTGACGTTCCTATTCGGGAACAAACAACCATAGACCGCGTTTCAACCAAGCTCGAGCTGTTTTGCAGATCGAGCAGAACGGCCTCAGCATTTGCCCCCCCGGGCCAATGAGGCCGTTTTTGCTTGGAGCTAGTTGGACACGTCGGGTGGGGGTTCGGTCTTGAGTTTATCCGTCTTGCACTGGGTTTGGACGATTGCCGTACTTGCGAGCCGGACGATCGGGATATTTCGAAGTTTTCAGAACAGGTCCATCCTAAATGCCGCCTTGTCGGCATTCATTCCAGGTTACGGGTTCGTCTATTTCGTTGTTGGGAAGCGAACGTCGCAGCGCCTGGTCGAGCGCGAAGATCCGGCGCGCGCTGATTTCAAGACCTGATTGGGACCCCGAGCGAGTCGCGGCTGATGCCCGCACAGCCAACCCGTACCACCGCCGGAAGTCCTGGGATTGACCTTGAGTGTCGGAGGCGAGACGCGGGTCGCCGCGAAGATCTGGCGTGCGCTGAATGCGCGGGAGGTTGATACCGCGACGAATATAACCGAGACTGGCTCTAGAACGATCGGAAACTGCATGACGCCCGTGATAGGCCTCGCTCGCTTGCGCATGTCGCATGATGGGCATTTCGTCGCGGAGGCGTTGACGGGTTTGGCGCCAGCAGGATTGCGAAGCAGAGGGATGAAGGTTTGACCCGACTAGAGGCTGTTCGGTGCCTCGTCGACCTAGCTCTCAGCAAGAAATCACCAAGAGCGCGTATCGCTAAGGGAAGGGTGTAGGAACGTCTGCGCTCGGTGGCGAGTTCGGCGCTCTGAACTTGCCCTCTGTCTTGTGGCGGCAGCTACCGGCCGCCGCCATTCGAAGGCGGCGCGCTGATGACATCGCATCGGCCATGCGCGAGGAGTACATGACGGGCCGCCTCGTCGGCAGCGGCGCCGCCGAAAATCACACCAAGACAAAGGTGTGAAGCGCGGCGCAATGAATAGATTAACGTCATGGCCCAGCGCTAACCTCAAAAGATACGCCTGCAACTATTCGATCTCCATCGACCGACGACGGGCCTCACATTTGGCCACGCCCGCAACGACTTCAGACCGAATGACGGTTGCAGTGTTCAATGAAGCATCTAGGGGAAGGTCACCAAATGCGAGCTGGCAGAGAAGATAGTTGGCACCCGCCTCTTCCAGATGATTAAGGAGCGTTTGTCGTACCGAAGCGGCCGTGCCCACAACGCACAACTCACTCTCGATTGCTGCATCGAAGGTCAAGGGCAGGTTTGATGGAGTTGGGATGTCATTTCGATCATAAAGGAACTTGAAGCTGTCGAGCCACCGATCGTAAGCAGGCTCTGCGAGTGAATAAGCGTCTGCTTCCGAATTTCCAGCCACGACCATTCGAAGCAAGCCAAGGAACGGAGACTGACCATTCGGGTCCGAGTGTTGCTCTCGATACGAGCGATATGCGTCAGTTACCCTTCGAACGGATGATGCAGGTCCAACGCTGGCGATATTCGCGCCGATCTCAGCAGCCCAGCTTGCCGAGCCTGGTTGATTTACGGCGATCCATGTCGGCGGGTGTGGCCGCTGATGAGGCGTTAACATCAGTGGAACGTCGTCCAACTGGAAATGGCTGCCTTCATAGGAGAGGGGGCCACCTCGCATGGCTTTAACAAGAATTTCGCTGGCTTCTGCATAACGCGCTGGCGCCGCATCTGCACTGACCCCGAAATATCCCAATTCAACCGGCAGGGAGCCGCGTCCGATGCCAAGCTCTAGCCGGCCGCCGCTCAAGTGGTCCAGCATACAGACCTCTTCAAATGCTCGCAGCGGATGATGAAGGCTAAGCAGCATGACCATCGGCCCGAAGCGAAGATGGGTTGTGCGTTGTGCGACGCTAGACAAGAACAGATTCGGCGAGGGGCTTCTGCCATGTGGAGTACAGTGGTGCTCAGCTAGATGATAAGCATAGAACCCCAGGCGATCGCATGCCTCGGCGAGCAGAAGGCGATCTGCATATTGTTGGGCGAGATCACGGCCATCCGCGTCCAGATGATCGAAGATGCCGAACGCCAGTGTTGAGGAAAAGGTATTATTCACTTGGCCACCTCGAGAATTGCAGCGGGAGAGCTAGGGCTTGGCTTCAGAGTGACGATCTCGAAATGTCACTGACGGCCGAGAAAAGCGTATCCATTTGCCGTTCCGTGCCGATTGTAATGCGTACGAAATTCTCGAGACCGTTCTCGGGGAAGAAGGCAACAAGCACGTTCTGCCTCTGCAACGCGGCCTGCCACCAGGTCCCATCGTGTCCTTCAGGCACGCGGGCTAGCACGAAATTGGCTTGGGAAGGCAGTATAGTGAACCCAAGTTTTGATAGCTCAATTGTCGTTCGCTCTCTTTCAAGGACGATTTGTCGATGGTTGTCCTCGAATGTGGATCGATGTGCAATGATGCTCGCGCCGACCGCATGACCAATTACATTCATGTTGAAGAGGTTCTGCATGGCACGAAGCCTGCCAACGAGCTCGGGGTGACCGAAGCCGAAGCCGATGCGAAGGCCAGCGGTGGCATAACTTTTCGAGAAAGTTCTCAGCAGCAGAACATTTGAATAGCGGTTAACGAGCCGTAGCCCGTTATCAGGCGCAAAATCGACATACGCTTCGTCAAGGACGATTAGTCGGTCCGATTGCGCTACGAACCTTTCGATATCGCCGATCGGAACGAATGTTCCCGTCGGGTTGTTGGGATTGGCTAGCACGATGAACTTGGCGTCTCTGGCTGGACCGAAAAGCAGTTGGTGCGTCGGTAGGGAATGGGCCTTACCCCACCCGATCTCCAGAAATTGAGCTTCGTGCAACATGGCGAGCTTTCGGTTGAACGAAAACCCCGGCGATATCATCGCGACGGTGTCGCCTGGAGCGAGGAAAGCTTTGTAGATGAGACCGAGAAGTTCGGACGATCCGTTCCCAGCAATCACCTGATCGGCAGAGAGACCGTAGGCACAGGCAGCCGCTTCTCTCAAGCCGGCGTTATCATCTTCCGGATACAAATAATGCTGCTCAAGGGCCGCAATCGCGCTTTGCTTGATGATTTCCGGTAATGGGAATGGGTTCTCGTTCATGTTGAGTTTGACGCAATTTGCGTCAAGCGCGGCGGGCGCGGGCGGCGGAACGTCTAGCTGTTTTGCCACGTGTGAAAGGGACGAGAGTGCGCTTAGCAGCCTTGCGTCTGACATGTGGTCGCTCCGTCGAAAAGCATGGGTTCTGAGCATGGCGATTGTCCGATTTGAGTGACACTCTGGTGCTTGGCTCACGTGCTTGCGCACCAACAGGCCGACTTGCCTCTTCACAGTCAGACGGCCCAGGGCTTCATCCGAATTTAGATGGAGATCCTAACAGTTGCACGAAGTGTACATCAAAACTGCAACTTGTGTAGACCCGATCGTGTTTTGCGAGGGGGCGATCCGGTCGGCTTGTGCGCTTCCGCGTGTCAAGCGAAGGAAAATGCGCAACTTGGATTGCTTTTCAACCCCAGCGGAGGCCTATGACGGGACTGGAGTACCGCATCGATTTGTCGATGGAGGCTGTCGGCGGTGAATTCATACAGAGCAGTGTCTGCTGGTCGGCAACGGCGGACCTCAAGCATGTCCGCCCCATGGGGGCCGTGATAGCGTGGCCGCTTTCCTGCAAACACACACAGATGCTCCCGGGCTCCTCCAAAGTGATCGAAGCGGATGGCGGACTGGCGCGGCGCCAACAACTGCGTTTGAGACATTCACAATCCTCGTTCGAACGTCATCGAAGGCCCCGATGCCCTACCAATTCTGGTAGTGTACAACTTGACCTTACGTTCGGTTCAAGGGGGTTCGATGGTCTTCGGACAATGTGTCTCACTCGCTACAACGTGACTCGAACGCGGTAAGGGCGGACGAAACCGCAAGCCAAAAATAATCTGGTCAAAGAAAAAGTGATCCACTCAATTGCGCGAACGGAATAGCTCAGAGTCGTATTGGATCTTCATTCATCGCTCAAGAGACGTCACCGACATGCAATCGCAGTAGAATTGCCCAAGATTGGCATTGTTGTTGCACCTGCAATGCAGCTGACGCAGGGCTGGTGACTCCGGTGCGACGACATGCCACGACCAGGGCGGAATGCGACGGAAGAGAACTTGTCATGAAGGATCTGAACGACGACAACAGCGTACGAGACACGGAAACTCTACTTTGTCACCTCGGTCGTGCGCCGGAAGAACACGCCGGGATGGTCAATGTGCCGATCTATCGCGGCTCTACCATTGTTTCGGAAACCTTGGAGGATTGGGACGATCGGAACAAAGACCATCCTAGCTACGGTCGCTTCGGCTCGCCCCTGTCTCGCGCGCTTGAGGCCGCAGTTTGCAAACTAGAAGGCGGATTTCGGTCAATTCTCTTTCCATCCGGGCAGTCTGCTTGCACTCACTCGCTGCTTGCGTGTTTGAAGGCGGGCGATGATGTTCTAATCAGCGACGGCGTTTACGCGCCTGTTAGAGCCTTCGCGGACAACGTTCTTGCGGCGCTGCAGATCAAGGCACGGTATTTCTGTCCAACGGAGCCGTCAGAACTGGCAGCAAAGATCAACGCGAATACACGGGCCATCTATCTGGAATCGCCATCGTCCATGACCTTCGAGGTTCAAGATGTGCCGGCACTCGCAGCGGTTGCACATCAATCGGACGCGCTTGTGATCATGGACAATACGTGGGCAACACCTCTGTATTTCAGACCATTTGATCATGGGGTCGACATTTCAATCCAGGCTGCGACGAAGTACATCGTTGGCCATTCCGATGCGTTCCTTGGCGTAGCCACTGCGAATGAAGCGGCATGGCCCACACTGAAGTCAACTGCGCAGCATTTCGGCGAAATTGGCGGGCCGGATGACATCTATCTGGGACTGAGGGGATTGCGTACTCTAGGTCTGCGCATGAATCGGCATTGGGAAAATGGCCTCATTCTCGCGCAAAGCCTGCAGACGCATCCAGCTGTCGACAGAGTGTTGCACCCCGCCCTTCCCAACGATCCCGGCCATACCATTTGGAAGAGGGATTTTCTGGGCGCCAGTGGACTCTTTGGGATTATTCTAAAACCAATGTCGCGGCCGCAACTTTCGGTTCTCTTCGGTAGCCTGCGCCTCTTTGGAATTGGTCTATCCTGGGGCGGGTACGAGAGCCTCGCGTTGCTTGTCGAGCCACCAAAGCGAGCGGAAGCCGCGCTTCCGTTCGCAGGACCGCTTATTCGCATCCACGCGGGCCTGGAGAGTTCCAACGAATTGATCGCGGACATGCACAATGCGCTGAACGTCGCCTGCGACGTTGCAGTCGATAGTATCGCGTGCCCGAAAGTGATCGAAGTCGACAGTCGATGCCAACTGGTCAGTTAGCCCTGGTGTTTTGATCTCAAGCCGATGTCGCAACGGCGTCATCTTCAGGCCACTGACGCTGGTTCAGCCCGCTACGCGCAATGCGCGCTACAGGGCTTTCCTTGGCTCAGCGCCAGAGGTTGGTCCTGGCAAGATCAATGACTTCGTCGCTCCGGCCATTCATGATCGCCTTGAGCATGTGCAAAGAAAAGCCGTTGGCGATCTCCATCGGTCACGGAAGGCGGCACGGCGAGCTCGGTCCGATTGACAACGGCATCGATTAAAGCTGGTCGCGTCATGTGCGAGCGCTGCGTCGATGCCATCGTCTACCTCTGAGGGATGTTCAAGGCGCTTGCCGCGCAAAGCATGCACGATCGGTGACTTCAGCCGCTCGCCAAGAGACAGCAGTTGTTCATGGGCACCGGCACAGCCGGAACCGCAAAGAACGGTCACTCGCTGAGTTCTGTTCAACATTGCAGTCAGGCCATCGAGTTCGGCGGTCGTCGGCAAGACCACCGGCTGTGGAGGCCGCAAACTAGCGGGCTTGGGCCGTGGCGCATCGAGCGCAGGACGAAGTGCGACGTCACCAGGAATGATAACAACGGAAACGCCGTTCCTTCCTATAGCCACGCGGATGGCTGCCTCAAGGATGCGTGGCATCTGATTGGCCCCAGAAACCAGCTCACAATAGTGGCTACATTCTCTAAAGATGATCTCCCGGTGGCTTTCCTGGAAATACGAGCCACCAATCTCGGCCGACGGAATGTGTGCGGCGATCGCGAGCACTGGCACGCGCGAACGATGACAATCAAACAGGCCGTTGATGAGATGTAGAGTGCCCGGCCCCCAGCTTCCGGCACAGACCGCGAGCTCGCTCCCGTCAGATGTGCCTCGGCACCGGCCGCGAAAGCAGCGACTTCCTCGTGCCGGAGGTGTATCCATTCGATGCGTCCCTGTCGGCGGATTGCATCGGTGAGGCCATTCAGGCTATCTCCGACAATTCCATAGATGCGCGTTATTCCCACCTCAGCAAGAGTGTTGGCGAACTGATCTGCGACAGTCTGTGCCATGGCGCATATTTCGTCCGGAGCTTAGCGAAGCGCGAACGTCTCGCAGACGTGTCTACGTCGGGGCGCGATATGGCCGGAAATGAATTGTTCGACTGCAATTCAGTCGCTGCCGGAATGATCGTCGCCGCGCGTGCAAGCCACCAGATCGAGCCAAGCCCTCGCGGCATGTGACAGATAGGCGCCGCGGCGCCAAATCATTGCAATGTGCCAGTCAGTATCGGCTTCTTCGAGCGGCACCCGAGCGATCGAAAGATGCTTGCGTTGCTCTGCGATCATCCGTGGCAGAAAGGCGGCCCCCATGCCCGTCGCAGCAAGCTCGACGATGAAATCAATCTGGCTGCTACGCGCGACGACACGCGGCTCGAAGCCGTGCCGTTGACAGGCGTCCAAAATCACGCGGTTCAATGCAAATCCAGCTTCGAAGAGGATGAGCGGTAACTCTCGCAATGCCGGAAGATCGAGAGATCGGCACCGCGAAAGCTTGTGGTCAACGGGTAGCAAAACAGTGAGCGGCTCGCGTTTGACGTCCTGCCATTCAAAGCCGTCCGACACGGGTAGAAGCGAGGCCGCAAGTTCGATCTCGCCTGATAGCAAAACCTCCTCGAGCCGCTCACTTCCGTACTCCACGAGCCGGATATCGATGCCTGGATAGCGTTCGCGGTAGATCGCAAATAGCTTTGCGAACAGAGTGCCGCTACCCACCGGTGGAAGACCGAGCTTGAGAATGCCGCATTTTAGACCGCGCAAATCGCCGAGTTCGGAAATCAGATCGTCCCGTTCCATCAGTAGCCTGATCGCACGGCGATAAACAATTTCGCCGGCAGCAGTAAGCTTGCTGCGGTGGCCGATCCGATCAAGCAGCGGCACGCCAATCTCGTCCTCAAGCTGCCTGACCGCCTTGCTAACGGTCGACTGGGTCGCGAATACGACTTTGCCGGCCTTGGAAAACCCGCCTTGCCGTACGACCTCCACGAAAGTGCGTAGTGTCCGAAGCTCCATGTGAATTCCAAAACTGAATAGACTCTAGTCAATCAATTCATTCGAGAGGGATCCGCAGGCCCGCGCCAGAGACCCGTACACCGGTCGATCCGCGACGGCAGGCTCCGTCAGATCGAAAAACTTTATTCTTGTTCTGCTCGTTGAGAGCGGTTTTCTGTTCTGAACGAGTTGCCCTACATATTGATCATGCTCTTGCGATTTGCGGAGAGGCCCGTGAGCCGCTCAACTCGCTGCACGATGCCGAAGTGTCGCACCGTGATGCTATGCTGGTGTCGCCCAAGACTGCAGGCGATCCGCTAGTAGCAGCATTCTGTTTGAATGCAATCGGGAAACCAGATCGGATCCGGTGACCAAACTTCCGCGCACCGTCTCTCTGCGCACCGTCTCGTTCTAAAGACAAGCAATGGACGGGTCCGATCGAACAATCGGCACGCGCTTGTGCCCGTGCTGGAAAAAGGCGGTACGTCCCCTGACTTGATTGATAGATCGAGAAAATTCTGCTGTATACCGCCTTGTGTTTCAGGCGCCCGAAATGCATTGCATGCCTTGGCGCGTCAGGTGCTCGATAACTGCTCAATCTTCGGCTCGTTCATCAAGAGCAAGGCGATTCGGGCGAGCAAAATCAAAATGTCCGCGAAGGTTTTGAAAAAATGAGGTTGCGCGATGAATGATTGCGCAATCTCTTCGCCCACGAGTGGTGCCGATGCTGCGCTAGGGCGATGGATCACTCCGCCATGTAGATCGAGCCGCAAAATCCAGTCGATATTGCGTTTGCACGCCTTCGTCGCGCCAGTGCGCTTTCATGTTGCATCGAGCGACAGATCGACCTGCGTTTGGTCGCGCGCCGCAGGTCGGTCTTCTTTTTGCCCTAACGCAGCCAAACGCCCTTGCAAGGAGCCGACCCGCTGGCGTTATGTTTGAAAGGAGAGACGGTGCAAGTGTTGCAGGTACGAGGTGGTGTTTTCGATCCGGAAGACCTTTCCACCTTAGGAAAGATATTTGATGAGGCGGTGGCGGCGCTGCCGGCAAGTATGCGAACTCCCATCAATCGAACGGAGATCGCTAAGCTTGTGCTTGGACGTACGGCCGCCGGTGAGGCCGAACTGATCCTCCTAAAGAGGCTGATGGTGGCCATTGCGTCTGTGGCTTAGCCGAGCAAAGGTTCAATTATTCTTTGGATAGATCGATGACGGCGTCATTCGACGTCTGCACCGCAGCGTGGTGGCGTGCATTCTGCATGTCATGTCCGCCTGCTGAGGCGCTCCTCGGAAGGCGAAGTTCGATATTGCGATCGAAAAGTAGGCGACAAGCTCTGCGAGGCGCCAAAACCCCTTGAACCTCACGTGACGTTAGGTTGTAGGTTCGTAAACTGAGCAACATGACCAGACCTACACCATTCAGGCGTCGTTGGCGACGCATCGGCGAACTTGCGGAGGCGACCGGCGTGACGGTGCGCACCCTACGTCACTATGAGCATACGGGATTGCTCGCCGCCTCGCAGCGTACGGATGGTGGTCACCGGATTTACGACTGTGAAAGCGTTAGAAGGGTTTATCACATTCTGGCGCTTCGCGAGCTCGGGTTCTCTCTTCATGAGATACGGAAAGCGATGGAGGGAAGAACTTCGCTTCCCGACCTGTTGAGCGAACAACTGGAGCGAGCTGAGATTCAGGTCGCGCGGGCAACCAAGTTGCGCGATCGGCTGCGCAACATCACCAAGAACACGGAATCGGATGTAAGTGTGGAAGAACTACCTGCCCGCCTTGATGCAATGTCGCGCGAGAGCTGCGGTCAAACGCGCCGGCGGGCACGCGCGCCCGATGACGCGGATCGATAGTAGGCGTGGACGAACTATTGAATTACGTGGACGAACGGTCAGACAACGCGAGTTTCCGATACGAGCATCAATAACCGCGACCAAGGTAAGAGAGCGGGAGCGAGTCTTGGCGCAAAAGCAACCAACGTCAGGGGCGTCAAATGGCAGTGTTTCGCATGAATCTAGTCGCCGGTGCAGCGGTCCTGGCTTCCGTGTTGGTCTCGGCCGCGTCCGCTGACGATGTTTACGTTGCGGTGGCTGGACCTATGACGGGAAACAATGCTGCGGTCGGTGCTCAGATGCGCTACGGCGCTAGCACGGCCGTGGATGACTTGAACTCCTCCGGATTGCTTCCCGAACTCAAGGTCAAATTGACTGTTGCTGACGACGCCTGCGATCCGAAGCAGGCCGTCGCAGTAGCCAATCGGCTGGCGGCTGACCAGGTCAGGCTGGTCGTTGGCCACTATTGTTCCTCTTCCTCAATTCCCGCCTCCGACGTTTACGCTGAAGCGGGAATTATTCAGATTTCGCCCGGATCAACCAATCCTCAGCTGACCGAACGAGGCCTCAGGACGATTTTTCGGATCTGCGGCCGTGACGACCAGCAAGGCGTGGTCGCCGCCGACTATATCCTGCGGCATTATTCCAAGAGCAAGATCGCCATCCTCGATGACCAGAGCACCGCTGGCAAGGGCATAGCAGATATCGTTGCGTCTCGTCTTCACGACGCGGGACTGCAGATTGTCATGCGGCAAAGCTACATGGCCGGCGAAAAGGATTACACGGCGTTGGTATCAAGGATGAAGAGGGAACGAATCGAAATCGTCTATATCGGTGGCGGCTACTACACGGAGATTGGCTTGATTGTGCGGCAAGCCGCAGACGCACAGGCGCGTCTCACCGTCATGGCTAACGATCCGCTGATGACCGGCGAATTCTGGGCGATTGCGAGCGATGCTGCAAACGGCACTCTCTTCACATTCATGCCAGACGCCACCCAAAACGCGGCGGCGGCCGACGTCGTAGCCAGATTGAGAGCATCACAGCGGTCCGCGGAAGGCTACACACTTTACGCCTATGCCGCCGTGCAGGCGTGGGCGCAAGCAGTGAAGCGCGCTGGCTCCTTCAACGCTCTGCGCGTGGCAAAAGCGCTTCGCTCGCAAGAGATTGAGACCGTAGTCGGCCAAGTGCGGTTTGATCCTAAAGGCGACAATGCGTTTCCCGGTTTCATAGTTAATCGTTGGCACGACAACACGATTGAGAGGGTCGAGTGAGCTGGATACGGGTGGCCGAACCAGCGACTTGAATATTAGCTAGTTCGCGTCTTATCGGACCAATCGTGTGCCCAATCGAGTCTTGCGGATGGCCGAGGAGGCGATCTGCGAATGGCAAACAAAATTGCCAAAAGGACACGAGGCGATCAACCAGTGGCCAGGTTCATCTGAGGGAATAGCGACGAAAGCCAGATCTGGCGTCAGCAATCAACGGCGCGTTGTTGTGTCAAAGAAAAATGGCCTTGAAAAGACTAGCGAAGAGATGCCGTGTTGACTTGTAAGCGTCATCAATCGGCATCTCTTCGCCTAACGGCTTACGATCCGCGGTTGTCGTTCCGGCGCATCCAAAGCTGTATCTCTAGCTAGCGAAGGGCGGGTCCGCGAGATGTCCTCGGCGTGTCTTAGGATCGGCGTGCGGAGGAACCAAACGCGCTGCCTCCTGCAACAATACCTCGCGCATCCATATGCTTGCTGGATCAGTATTGTGAAGGGAAGGCCATTGGACGGCTTCGGTGAAGCTTGGAAGCGGTAGTGGGAGTTTAGTGATGCGTAGCGGCATCATCTTTGCGAAATACTTCACAAGCGTGAGGGGCATCGTCGCTATTCGGTTGGTGCCAAGCAGCATGGGAGGGACCAAGCTAAAGCTCTGAACAACGACCTCAACGCGTCTCTTGAGGCCGTGCTCTTGCATAAACCATTCGTCTACAGCGGGCACGCGAGAGCGCCCGAACTTGACCGCAACATGGCCCATTGACATGTACTTATCGAATGTGAGTGCCCCCGATAGCTGCTTGTTCGAGCGGCAGCCGACGCACACGAGGGTCTCGTCAAAAAGGGTAGCTTTAGGGTGTGCGTCCGACATGTATAGCTCGGGCACGATGAGAAAGTCGATTTCGGCGCGTTGGAGAGGATGATCGAATGGGTCCGCGTGAGGCATCAATTCGAATCTGACGCCGGGCGCATCTCGCGAAACACGCTTCACGACATTTCGGAACCACACGATCGTAGCAAAGTCCGACAGGCAGATCCTAAAGCGCCGGTCGGATTCACTCGGCTTGAATGTATCCCTGGACGTAATGGAGAATTGGATGTGAAGCAGAGCCTCGCGCGTTGGGGCGGCGAGAGCTTCCGCACGTGGAGTTGGAATAAGTTCGCGGCCCTTCATCGTAAAGAGCTCGTCTTTGAAATATGTGCGCAGGCGTCCAACTGCCGCGCTCATGGCCGGCTGGCTCAAGTTGATGCTGCGAGCTGCCGCCGTGAGGTTTCGCTCGGTCATCAGCGCATCGAGCGCCACGAGCAGATTCAGATCCAGTCCTCGAAAACGCATAGTCACCTATCCGCAGTGTAGAT